>JABLXD010000001.1 GCA_013178285.1 Methanofastidiosum sp. | reverse complement strand
TCCTTTGGAATTGTTTTAGGAACATCTTTTAATTTTTCCTCAATTTTTTCTTCAACGAGAGCTTCTTGGGCATTGTAATCTTCAGCCAGACGCCCTTCAGAATATTGTTTTAACAAAGCGGAAAGTGAGGTTTTAGGTGGTCTAACACCTATTTTTTTAACTTCTTCATAAGGTAGATACACTCTTTCACCTTTTTTGAATCCCATATATGCTGGCCTTTCAACAAGTGTTCCTTTCTCCCTGAACTTAAATTCGTCTAATACATCAACTTCTTCAGCAGAAGTAGTTTCTGATTCTAAAGTTTTTTCTTCTCCTGGGATTCCTTTAGAGGTAGGAGTTACAATCTTCTTTTCAGGAACAATTGGTTTTTTCTTTTTAAAAGGAGAAATTGTAACAAGGCCGAATATATCTAAACCAAATGCTAGATGGCCTTTTGGACACTTATCTACACAATCGGCACATCTTGTACATCTAGTAGAATTTGGATCTTTAACTACATCTATGTCAAGAGGACATACATCTTTACATATATTACATCCTTCACAATTATTGCCACTGTGAAATAATTTAAGAAGGCTAATCTTATTAGAAGGCCCAGATAGGGCCCCTATGGGGCATAGATATCTACACCAGAACCTGCTAACAATAAAGAACATAATTACCAAAAATATTAATATACCGATTCTTGCAGCCAACCAAATATTATATGAAAATCCATTTGCAATCTGATATGGAAAAGTTGCTTCGATTGTACCTATTGGGCATAATTTACAGAATATCGTGTCTACGTATCTTATGGCGAGCACTAACGTTGCTACAAGGACTATCAATCTAGATATTAATGAAAAATCTTTTGATTTACTCTTTGCCTTTGGTTTTCTTTTTAACTTCTTATTCTTTTTAAACAAATTTTTTACAAAATCTATTGCATCTTGAAAAAATCCAAATGGGCAAACCCATCCACAAAATGCACTTCCAACAAATACAAATACTGCGCCCATTGTACCTAAAACGTATGTTGGAACTTGACCATTCATTACAAAGTTTTGCAATAGCCCTATAGGACAGCTTATTGAAGCCCAAGGACAAGCATAACAATTGAAAACAGGGCCTGTAAGGTGTTTTAAAAATATTCCAAGAAAACCAAGATTTATCAGAATCAAAGAAGCTGATTGGGATAAGGTCCTAATACGTTTTATTTTGCCCATCAACTCACCATTTCAATTGCTTCTATTACCTTTTCTTGTAATTTGTCTATTCCTACAATTTTATGGACAAAATTATTTTTTCTTAGAACAACACCGTCTTTATTAAAGAATATAACGGTAGGAAGCTCCGATACAGCATAGGTATCAAAAAATTGACCTTGAGTCTCAAGCTTTATTTCTTCGTAAGTTATATTTGGATTTTCTAAAGTGAAATTTAGTATTATTGCCTTTGCGTCAGGACATGTTGGGCAATCATTTGATGTAAAAACCCATATCTTTACAGGATAATCGATTTTTTTAAGTCTGTTAATTGTATCATCTGTCAAAGTGTGGCTTACAGTACTACCAGTCAAACCAATACAAGATAGGCAAATATAAGATCCAATTTGATTTGCTTGTTGGTATTGTAGTCCTTCTATCGAAACTGGCCCTATATTAAGTCCGTAAATACCTGAAATAAGAAGTACAAAAGCCAATATAAAGGCTATAATACTAGCTACCTTCATCTTTATCACATCTTATTAACAATAATGATATTTAAAAGTATTTGGGTATCAACCATTGTTGCTCATTTCTTTTTATCTAATGTAAAATCTAGTAATGAACTTATTCCGTCAACAGTGATGTTATTAAACGGAACGTCATTTAATCTTGATTTTCCATCAAAGAAGATAATACTTGGTATTCTATCGACGATGAAATAATCGAATATTACTCCATCTTCAACCCTATCAAATTCGTAAATATCAATTTTTCCTTTATATTTTTCCTTTATCTCATCTAAGACTGGTTCTTTTTCATGGCATATTTCGCAAACTGAAGATTTGAAGTATAGCACAATAACACGATTTTCTTCTTGAGATTCCCTAAATTCATTTAATTTACCTTCGATTATTCCAGTATTGTATTGATCAACAGCTTGTAATATCTGATCTTTGGTTTTACCCTCAGAAATCATATTGTTGATAGTAGCATCAACGATGGGAGTGTATTGACAGTCCGGGAAGTATTTTTTACAATCTTTCAAATTAAATAACGCACTACAGGGACAAATAGCTTCTTCTTCTATCTGTTCATAGAGAGTTTTATTTGAAGTTCCATTCGTTGTATTATTTTGATCATTTGTATTATTTGTATTCGTATTCGGCTGGGAAGTACATCCAGCAAATAATATTAATATCCCTATAATAAATACTAATATTTTTTTCATTTTTCTTCCTCCTATGATGTTACTACAAGATAGTTAATAAATTCTTCAATTTCAATCTTTCCTTCTTTCCTGAAAGAATCATTAATAATTGTCGTTGGAACTGCAGTAATTTTATATTTTTGACTATATTCTTCGAATTCGTTAGACATTATTGTGACTGTGGATATTTTATCTGAAACAATTGCATAAGCATTTGCAACTCTTACCATATCCGGACAATATGGGCAAGTTGGGGTAACAAATATCTTTACTTCTACAGGACCTTTTATTGTGCTTATTTTTTTAGCTATTTCCTCAGAAGCATTTGGTTTTTCTCTTGAGGAATCTATTACAGCTTCTATGAGGGGATTGAATTCCTTTCCCCCTGGAAACCCGTAGTGTTTAATGCCATAATCTTCTTTTCCAATTACTACAATTGCTGGAACTAATTCAATATTATACTTTATAGCTAAATCCTTATTTTTCTCGGTATCATACACTTTTAGAGATATTTTGTCAGAAAGCTGATCAAACTCTTTCATAAGTGTTTCAGTCTTAGAACAACTAAAGCAACCAGATTCTGAAGTAAATAATAAGATATCAACTTTTCCATCCATATTGGCTAGCATTTTCTTTATCTCTGTTTTATCAGATTCAGAAAGTACTTTATCGGGATTGGCCTCATTACACCCTGCAAATAATAAAGTACCTATTAGCATTAAACAAATAATAATAAACTTTATTCTTTTTTCCATAATGTCACCTTTGATCTCTCCATATCGTCAAAAATGCTTTTTATTGCAATTACTCCTTCACTTGCTGCAGTTACAATCTGCTGGAATCCATTGGATCCCGATGTTACATCTCCCGCGGCATAGACTCTATCAGTACTAGTTTTCTGTGAAGAATCTACTTTTATGTATCCTTTTTCATTTATTTCAATCCCAAGTTCTTTAGCACAGCAACATTCAGGGATTGATCCAATTTCAACGAATACTCCATCTACAGCAATCTCCCTTCCATCTTCTAATTTTACCCCTTCAACAAATTCTTTTCCAGTTACTTCTACTACATTAGAATTATACATAACTTCAATTTTAGAATTCTTTAGAACTCTCTCAATCCAAACTAATTCTCCTCGTAGCTTCTCTTTTCTATAAATAATATACACTTTATTTGCCATAGAAGAAAGTAATATAGCCGCCATATTTGCAGCATCACTCCCACCAACAACAGCTACAGTCTTACCCCTGTAAAAAAATGCATCACATGTAGCACAGTAACTTACACCTTTACCATAGAACTGTGCTTCTCCTGGAACTCCCAACTTTCTTCTTTTAGTTCCAGTTGCAATAAGAATATATCGAGTTTTGATTTCTTGATCTGTTAATTTAATAGTAAATATGTCATTATCTTTATCAGCAGAATAAACATGTTTTTCTATTATTGGAACCTCAAAACTTTTTAGATGTTCTTTAAATTTCTGCATCAATTCAAATCCAGATATAACGCCATACCCTGGATAATTTTCTATAAGGTGTGCAGACTGCGCTGTACCCCCTAAAGAATTTGATATAATTACAGCATTTAATTTGAATCTTGCTGCGTATATACCTGCAGAAATTCCGGCGGGACCCCCCCCAAGAATAGCAACATCAAAAATTTCCATATAATTTTAAGATTTGAGGATTCTTTTAAACCTATCTGTGATATATTGTCCACATAAATAAACGTTATAAGAGTAGTTATTATATCTATTACATGATTAATGTTGATTTTCATATTCATTCAATGTATTCTGGTGGGACTTCTAGCAATATGGAGATTCCAGTCATTGCTGAACAATCAAAATTAAAAGGTTTAAATACAATAGGGTGTGGCGACTGTCTCAATAAAAATTGGCTGAATCATTTTGTTTCTTCTGTTAATAAAATAGATGAAGGTACTTTTGAACATAAAAGTGGCATACGATTTATATTGACTACAGAAGTTGAAGATCAAAGAAGAGTTCACCATGTTATTATTTTTCCTTCTTTATCTTCTGTTGAAGAATTTCGTTATATTATAAGAGATAAATCTCCAAATTTAGATACCGATGGTAGATGCAATGTTAACTTAGCGGGGGACGAATTACTTGACATAGTTAAAAATATGGATGGATTAATTGGGCCGTCTCATGCTTTTACTCCTTGGACCTCAATATACAAAGAATATGACACTCTTGAAGATTGCTACAAGACTAAGAATATCCCTTTTCTTGAACTAGGTCTTTCAGCTGACACACATATGGCAGATTGTATATCAGAATTGAAAGATGTGACTTTCATGACTAACTCAGACGCTCATTCTCCTTGGCCACATAGGATAGGAAGAGAGTTTAACAGAATAAAGGTAAGGGATAATAATTATGATGAAATAATAAAAGCCATAAGAAGGCGTGGAGGAAACGAATTCGTTCTTAACGTTGGAATTGATCCTGATCTTGGAAAGTATCATATGACAGCGTGTACAAGGTGTTATAAAAAATACACAATTGAGAGGGCCATTGAACAAAAAAACAGATGCACTTGTGGGGGTCTTATAAAAAAAGGTGTCGCGGATAGAATCAAAGAATTATGCGACCAAGAAGTGACTCATCCTTCTCATAGGCCTAAATATCTCAAAACTATCCCCTTGGCAGAAATTTTAGTCCAGACACTTGGGCTTGCTTCAGTAAATTCAAAAAAAGTTCAGGACCTTTGGAAACTATTAATCCAATCTTTCAAAAATGAAATAAATGTTCTTATTGTAACTCCTAGAGAAGAGATAGAAAAAGTTGCCGGTGAAAAAGTGGCCCAAGCAATAATTGATTTTAGAGAAGGTAAGATATACATTGAACCTGGCGGAGGGGGAATGTATGGAAAAGTACACCTTACTAAAAAAGACAGAAATCAATCTAGTTTGGATGGCTTTCTATAATTAATCATCAAAAAGAGTTTTTACAACCATTATTACTTTTTCAGTATCGCCAGAAAATCTTGCCACAAAACCTTGCTTCAATTTTTTGATATCCAAATGGACTCCAGAAGGCAGACTAATATGTCTTAAATTATCTACCTCTTCTCTAGAAATAAAAATATCTCTTACAAAATAATCTTTCTTTTGGTGCTGCTTTGCCCGTTCGAGGATTTTTTCTGTAACCAAACTATCCCCAAATACTTTTATTGATTTTTTAATATATAAAACTAATTAATGTATAACTATTTTGGATATACAAACTAAAAATATAAATAAAAAATAGAGATATTTATAAATAACTAAGTCTAATAAACACGGGGATAAAAATGTCGAAGGTTGAAGTGAGTATCAATGGAAAAGATATAGAATTAAACCCTTTTGTAGAAGAATTCATTAAAAACACTGTCAAGGGCATGGTTTCCTCTCTTAGGGGGTATGAGAAAGGGATAATAAAAATTGAGATAGAGGATTAATATGGTTTCTGTATTGATAGTTTATTATACAAAATCTGGGAACACACGAGAAATGGCAAACATGTTGGCAACATTTTTGAGAGATGAAGATATTGATGTTGAAGTAAGAGATGTTCTTGAAACTTCACCAGACTATTTATTAGATTATGATGGAATCCTACTCGGATCTCCAACTTATTACGGTGATATGGCGGCTGAAATGAAGGAACTTATAGACAGAAGCGTAAAATACCATGGTGAATTATCTGGAAAACTCGGAGGAGCTTTTACTTCAAGTGCATATATTGGAGGAGGAAATGAAACTACACTTCTTTCTATTTTAAGAGCTATGTTGATTCATGGGATGGTTGTTGTAGGAGTCCATAATGCAGATCATTATGGACCAGTGTCAATAGGTGCACCAGATGACAGAGCAGAAAAGCAATGCAGGATCTATGCTAGAAAATTTGCTGATACTCTAAAAAGTCTTAAAGGCTTAGATATAGTTGATTAAATATGGACGTGCCAGATAATTATGGTGGACTTGAGGATAATTTCTCAAATTATGAAAATTCATATTTTGCTGTATTGCCGGTACCTTTAGAGAAAACAGTTTCCTATAAAGGAGGAACTTCTTTAGGGCCCAAAGCAATTATCAATGCCAGTCAAAACATGGAACTGTTCGATGAGGAGTTTTTTGTTTCTACTTGCACATTGGGGATTCATACAAAAAATGAAATAAATTGCAATCAGGAAATAGAAAAAATAATGCAAGAAATTGAAGAAGAATCATTTAAAATATTAAATGATAAAAAGTTTCTTTGTGTACTTGGAGGGGAACACTCAGTTTCTCAAGCCCCCGTAAAAGCTGCTAAAAGATTGTACAAAGATCTTTCAGTTTTACAATTTGATGCACATTTAGATTTGAGAGATGCCTACCTTGGGGACAAATATAGTCATGCTTCAGTCATGTCAAGGGTAGAAGAACAGGCACCAATTGTTCAAGTAGGTATAAGAAGTTTTTCTGAAGAAGAATATGATAAAATCAAAAATGGAAAGTATAATATCTTCTATGCAAAAGACATTCATGATAATAAAAGTTGGTTTAACAGGGCCCTTGAAAATTTATCAGAGAATGTTTACGTAACATTTGACATTGATGCTTTTGATCCTTCCCTTATACCCGGAACTGGAACGCCTGAACCTGGCGGCCTACCTTGGTATTTAGTTTGTGACTTCTTAAAAGAAGTTTTTTTCAATAAAAATGTAGTTGGAGTAGATATAGTTGAAGTTGCCCCCCAAGAATCTTCTACAGTTTCAGAATTTGTTGCAAGCAAACTTCTTTACAAAATGATGACTTACAAGTACATAAAAATGACATGATAATTAGGCCTAAAATTAGAAATCATGGCTTGAATTTGGCAATAAAATGCAAAATCATATATTTAGAATATTATTTTTTATTTATTTTCATGTTATTTTTTGCAGTTTGCACTGAAAACAATCAAAAGATTTTTAAATGAATTTTTAATCTCTTAAAACAACTACCCTTTAGAGGTAAGAGAAATAATTTTGGAGGAAAATAAATGTTGAACTTAGAGTCTTTAATATCAATTCTTGAAGCTTGTAAAAAAAACAATATCGCAGAGTTGGTAGTCAGAAAGGATTCCGTTGAGATTAGAACTGTTGTCGCCGGTGGCAGTGCCGCTGTTCATGCTGCTCAACCTCAAATTTCTATACCTGCAGCAATGACGAGTGCAGCAGCCGTTGAAGAAGCCGCAGCACCTGTTGCAAAGGAAGCGCCAAAAGCAGCTGCATCTTCAAACATGATTGAACTTACAGCCCCAACACCAGGAGTATCTTACGTATCCCCAGGAACTACAATTGATAAGAAACCACTTCCAAAGGAAGGGGACATAGTAGAAGCAGGTCAAGTTGTAGCACTTGTTGAAGCTATGAAAATGTTTAATGAAGTAACAGCACCAAGAAAAGCAAGAATTGCAGAAATTAAAGTAACAAATGAAACTCTTGTCAAAGTTGGACAGGTACTAATGCTTCTCGAGCCTCTCTAAGCTGGGTACTCCCTAATAAGGTGATACTTATGGAAGATGTAAACTACCTAAGGGATATATTTCAAACACCCGGCAAAGTGTCAGGTATACCCCATGACGATAGAATAGAGAGAGCAAAAAAAGGATGGGACAAAAAAGGAGAGGACACCCTAAAAAGACTTGCAGAAGCAAAAAGATTTGTGAAATCAGGCACAAAGATTGTTGACCCAGCCGATGCAGTAGCTCTCCTGGAAAGCGTAATAAAACCAGGAGATAGAGTTGCAATTGAAGGGGACAATCAGAAGCAGGCCAACTTTTTAGCAAAAGCTTTTGCGAAAGTAAGCCCTTCAAAAGTAAATAACATTCACATGATTCAATCTGTACTTGCTTTACCTGAGCATTTAGATGTTTTTGATAAAGGTATAGCCTCAAAAGTCGATTTTTGTTATTCAGGCCCTGTAGCAACAAGACTTGCAAATATGGTAATGAGTGGGAAGATAACAATTGGTGCAATTCACACATATATGGAATTGTTTGCAAGAACTTATCTTGACCTTACTCCCAGAGTATGTTTAGTTGCCGCAAATGCTGCAGATAAGGAAGGAAATCTTTACACAGGATTCAATACCGAAGAAACCCATTCTGTAATTGAAGCTACAAAGTTTAGGAAAGGTATTGTAATAGTCCAAGTCAATGAAATTGTTAACAAAGTACCTCGTGTAGATATACCAGGTGGCTGGGTTGACTTTATTATACCAACTGAAGACCCATACTACATTGAACCCCTCTTTACAAGGGATCCAAGATTAATTACAGAATCTCAGATATTCATAGCCATGATGGCCCTAGTTGGCGTCTACGGTAAATACGAAGTTAAAACACTTAACCACGGTATAGGTTTTAACACAGCAGCAGTTGAACTTTTACTTCCTACATTTGGAGAAGAGATGGGACTTAAAGGTAAGATTTGTACACACTGGGCATTAAATCCACACCCAACAATGATCCCCGCTATAGAGTCAGGATGGGCAGAATCCTTCATGCCATTTGGTAGCGAAGTAGGAATGGAGAAATATATCATGGCAAGACCAGATATTTTCCCAATAGGTCCTGACGGAACAATGAGGTCAAACAGAGTAATGTCACAAGCAGCAGGTCACTATGCTGTTGATGCATTCTTTGGTTCTACCCTTCAGATAGATCAATTTGGTAACAGTGCCGCTGCAACTGCCGGTAGGATTCCTGGATTTGGAGGAGCACCTAACATGGCATGTAATGCACCAGGTAGAAGACACCCATCTAAAGGATGGCTAATGGCTTCAAAAGAAGATGGTATGAGAGAGTCATTGATTGGACCAATATACAGAGGAAGAAAACTTGTAGTCCAGATGGTAGAAACATTTGGAGAGGGAATGTCTCCAGTATTTATCGAAAAGTTAGATGCATTCAAGCTACAAGCACAAGCAAAATTCGATATACCCCCTATCATGATTTACGGTGACGATATCACACACATAGTTACAGAAGAAGGAATTGCATATATACACAAGTGTAAATCATTAAAGGAAAGAATGGACGCAATCAAAGCCGTAGCAGGATACACACCACTAGGACTTGCAGCCGATGATTCGCAGACTAACAAATTAAGAAAAGCTGGAATTGTTGCACTTCCTGAAGATTTAGACCTATCATTTAATGATGCTAAAAGATCAAAACTTGCTGCAAAGAGCATGAGTGAACTTGTTGAATGGTCTGGAGGTTTGTACGAACCACCAGTCAGATTTAGAAATTGGTAAGGAGGATTAATATGTTTAAGAAAGTTCTTGTTGCAAATAGAGGAGAAATTGCTGTAAGGATAATCAGGGCATGTAAGGAAATGGGAATAAAAACAGTAGCTGTTTACTCTGACGCTGATAAAGATGCACTTCATGTTAAACTCGCTGATGAAGCAGTTAATATTGGACCTGCTCCATCAATTAAGAGTTACTTGAACATGATGAATATTATTAACGCTGCAATTGTCACGGGCGCAGAAGGTATTCACCCAGGTTACGGATTTCTTGCAGAAAACTCTAGATTTTCTAAGCTTTGTAAAGCCAATGGTATAAAATTCATAGGCCCCAGTGCAGAATCAATAGACGCAATGGGAGACAAAGCAACAGCTAAAGATACCATGAAGAAAGGTGGTGTACCAGTAACACCCGGTTCTGATGGAATTATAAAAACAATTGAAGAAGCCGATAAGCTAGTTAAGAAGATTGGATGCCCCGTCATCTGTAAAGCCTCAGCTGGCGGCGGTGGAAAAGGAATGAGACTTGTCAAGTCCGAGAAAGAATTAGAATCTGCCTTGAGATCTTGTCAAGCCGAAGCCCAAGCTGCATTTGGAAATCCAGATGTTTATATTGAAAAATATATAGAACAGCCAAGGCACGTTGAAATTCAGATTATTGCTGACCAGTACGGTAATGCAATATACCTTGGAGAAAGAGACTGTTCTATTCAAAGAAGACACCAGAAACTTGTTGAAGAAGGACCATCACCTGCAGTATCTCCTGAAATTAGAAAGAAGATGGGAGAGGCCGCAGTTAAGGCAGCACTCGCTGCACAATATGAAGGTGCCGGAACTGTAGAATTTTTGTTCAACGACAAAGAAAATGATTTCTACTTCATGGAGATGAATACAAGGGTTCAGGTAGAGCACTGTGTAACTGAAATGATTTCAAATATAGACATAGTAAAAACAGGTATAAGGGTTGCAGCCGGAGAGAAATTACCATATGCCCAGAAGGATGTTAAACTAATGGGACATGCAATTGAATGCAGAATCAATGCAGAGGATCCAAACACATTCGTTCCATCACCAGGGGACATTGAAAAACTCATATTACCTGGAGGGCCTTTTGTCAGAGTGGACACAGCATGTTACCAGGGATACCAAATTCCACCGTTTTACGACTCTCTAATTGCAAAATTGATTGTATGGGGAGAAGACAGAAACGAAGCTATTGACAGAATGTACAGAGCACTTGATGAATTTATTGTAGAGGGTATTAACACAACAATCCCATTCCACAAAAAAGTCATGAAAAACCAGATATTCAGGGGAGGAGTTTTCCACACCGACTTCATAGAGAAACATATGGACAAGTCAAAGAACGGAGGGGAATAAATGGCTTTAACTGAACTAAATTTTGAATTTAAGCCTGAAAACCCTAAAACAATTATAGAAGAATGGTCTCACGTTGGCGTTGTTGGCAGCGGAGACCTTGAAGTCTTGATTGAAAAAGAAAATGCTCTAAAAGGAAAAATAAAACTCCACATTTTAACTACCGTAGTAGGATTTGACGACGTCTGGGAAACAGTTGTTAAGAAATTCATCGATAAAACTGGACTCTCAGGGGTCAAAGTAAGCATAAATGACAACGCAGCTACACCAGCAGTAGTTATCAGAAGACTCCAACAGGCCGTAGATAATGGAGGAGGACTCCAATAAGGGTGATTTTATGAAAATTAATTGGGAAGATCTTCAAGGTAAGAGCTTTTACCAAGCAACAGCTAGGGAAAGAGCTTACGGAATGGTAGACAAAGGCACTTTCAAGGAATTCCTTGGCCCAAGAGACAAAATGACAAGCCCACATTTATTAGTTCTCGGAGAGGCAGTTGAATTTGACGATGGAATCACTGTTGGCGTTGGTAAAATAAAGAAACACCCAGTATTTGTAGTCTCTCAAGAAGGAAAATTCGTCGGTGGGGCGCTTGGTGAAGTAAACGGAGCTAAGATGGCCTACACAATGAAACTTGCACTAAGAACATATGAAAAGATGAAGGAAAAATACGGAACAGTACCTGATGACAGAAAGCCAATATGCATAGTCTCTTTTGACTCTGGAGGAGTTAGACTCCACGAAGCAAACGCTGGCCTTTTAATGCACTCCGAATCAATGGAAACTATTTGGGAACTTCAAAACAAAGTACCCTACATTGCAATTACCGGTAGCACAATAGGTGCATACGGTGCCCAGGGATTCGTCTGCTTAAGTGCAGACGTTGTAATAGCAAATGACTTTGGGAGAATAGGACTTACTGGCCCAGAAGTAATTCAGCAGGAAGTAGGAAAAGACGAATTTGACGCTTCAGACAGAGCCCTTATATGGAGAACAATGGGTGCAAGGTCAAAATACATCCTCGGCGATGTTGACTACCTATTAAAGGATACAATTGGTACCTTTAGAGATACAATTGTAAACATCGTAGATGAACCTATGAGCAAGATCTCAAAGACAAGAAAAGTTGGTTCACCACAGCTTGTTGAAGAGAATCTTGAAGTAGTAAAACTTGCAGCTGAAAAACAGATAAAGGATTCAAAAGACCTATGGAAAATATACGGAAATGAAAACGTTGACCAAATACCCGAGATGCCACAAGATAAGTTCCTTTCAGTTGTAAAAAGAAGGCCAAGGAGGATTTAAATGGTAACATCACTTATTGGAAAGACTGAAGAAGCAATCCAGATGATATTTGACAAAGATACCTTCCAAGAAAACGTAATTGGAACTACTCATCTAGATAAAGAACTTGCTCCACCAGTAATGGTAGGTCAGGCAATGTTAGATGGAGAGGTATGTTCCGTTCTTGCTAACAATTCCAGAAGGCCAAATCCCAGATTTAGAGTTGTTTACAGCGGGATCTTGGGAATGGAAGAAGCTTACAAATTCTCTCAGGCAATTTATGCTACAATCGACGCAGACAAAGACAGACCAAAAGACAAGAAGAGACCTATTGTCCTTTTAATCGATACCCCAGGAAACAGCCCAGGAAAAATAGAAGAAATTGTCGGAATGACAAAAGGAACAGCTTCATATCAGTTCGCAATTGAAGATGCAAGACTTGCAGGTCATCCTGTAATTGGAATGATTATAGGAAGGGCAGTCAGCGGTGGATTCTTATGCCACGGACTTCTTTCAGACAGAATTCTTGCACTTCCACGTGATTACGGAACAATTGTCCACGTCATGCCTACAACAAGTATCGCAGTAATTACAAAGATTCCTTTGGAAAGACTAAACGAACTTGTCAAGACAAATCCAGTATTTGCATCAGGAGCAGAGTTTTTCTACGACCTCGGTGGAATCGATGAAATGGTTAAGAAACCTGAGGATATGAGGGCTACTATACTTAAAACAGTAAAGGAAGTTAGAGATCTCAGAAAGCAAGGTAAAGACGATCAACTTGGAATTTGGCACAGAGGAGAAGTCGGTGCACAGAGAGGCGGCAGAAAGAAGAGAATGGAAGCCATCAAGAAGATGCAAGAAGAATACGAAAAGATGCTCCCTGAGCTCTTATAATTTATTTTCCTTTATTTTAAATTTTTATATTTTGAGGAATTAAAATGGTAAAAAAATCAAATACCTATTTTGAAGATTTAAAAGATAGCGTTGAAACCTTTTCTACAGTTCCTTCTTTCGATGAAATGAAGCATAGAACACTTGCTGATAAGGGTATCAATGGCCCTACTGCAGCTCACATTATAGAAGAAGTACATACCCCCTTAAACTATGCATACATTACTTTTACTACTGGAACTACCGCTTGGCAGAATATTGTTGGAATAACACCAAACGAAAAAGAATATAGGAAAAACGTTGGTAAAAACGCATTAAAAATGGCAGGAGTAAAAGAAGGCCAAAAAGCAATGTTCTGTTACCCGCCCCTACTAAATGCCATAACAAGAAATGCATTGGAAGAGTTGGGTGTTACATGGACATTTCTAACAAAATCCTCTAGAGATTCTTTCTTAATGGATTTATATTACAAAGAACCAAATGTAATATTCGGCGAATCTGCATTTTTGAAAGCTTCTTTAAAAGATGCCATAAAATTAAATATCGCTGAAGATTTGCCCCACGTAGATATAGTTAACTGTATTGGTACTCCATTAGATCTAGAAGCTGTTGACATTATAAAAGATATCTTAGGTGCAAGAGTCAATGATATATACGGTACCCAGGAATTTGGCTGGATTGCAATGAATGGAAATCCAGTAAGAGAGGACATCGAATTTGTAAGATCTGATGTGGGCCGTGATTTCAAAGAAGCAGTTGTTGGTGGCCTTCCTACAGGCGACAGTTTCCCTGTTGTTGAATCTGGACACGCACTTGACAAAAATGGTAAAATTATTACTTACATGAGGGCTAGAACTCAACCCGATTATGAAATTTATGTCAGAGAAACAACATTAAATGCCAAACAAACAATTGAAAGGGCATGCCGCAGCATATTGAGAATAAAATCCAAAATAGCTAAAGTTCCCGAAGATGTAGTCTTAAACTCTGATAGAACAGTTTTAGAGCTTTTACCTTCAATAATACCAAAAGGATATGAAGAAAATCATGATCCAATTCTCATCGAAGGGCCTGTAAAGACTAGAATGTTTGACCTACTTGTTCAAGCACAGCTTGACTACCAAACTTTAAGCGTCAAAGACCCTTGCTGGGTAAAGGATAGGTAAATCTCATCATGATTTTCCAGAGACACGATCTTGTATTTTCAGACTGGAGAGAAATCGACACGTCGCTAGTTCAAAATGAGAATTTTAAGAAACTTATACTTCAGAATGCCTTACCTGGAATAGTAAGACGCGATGAACTAGAATCTATTCAAGGAGAAAACTATTATTCTGAAAATGAGAAAGTCTTTATCGGATTTGTGCATCCTTATACCGAAAATGGGAGAAGGCTTAGATATGCAACTTACGTCTATGGAGATAAAATTACAAAACTAATAACGCCATATGAAATTTCCAACTTTAAATTTGAATCAAGAACTCCTGCATTATCTGCATTATCTAAAATAAAGAGTGAATTTAAGGTAGGTGTATGGGGCTCAACTTCACTAGAAATTATTACGGGATTGCTCTATACTCACAATAAATCAGATCTTGATCTAATCGTAAAAAATTACAATCAAGATGAATTAATCGCCCTTCTATCTTTATGCAATGAGATTGAATCTGGTTTAGGAATTAAGATCGATGTAGAAATTCACCTTAAATCAGGATATGGCATAAACCTTAAAGAGTATGCATCAGAAAGCGATACACTGCTTGGGAAAGGATTAAGAGACGTTGTATTATTAGATAGAAAGAGCATTGAGGCATACCTATGAAAAAAGTAGACATACTAGGGGAGCTGGCAACTAGAAGTATTCTCCTTGAAGTATCGACACACCCAAAACCAGGTCTTGTAACTCCGTTTTCATCTGGTGCACATAGGGATATGGACTTCACACTTTTCTTGAAAAGCACAGCTGTATTGAGTCAGGGCTTTAAGGAAGTGTCTCACTTTGGCTATAACTATAAGGGTGATTTAGGTAAAATGCTCCCTCCTCTAAGAAAACTCGGTCTTGATGTCGAAGAGAGGATGTTTGAGGTTACAAATGGAGTTAATACTCAAAAAGGCCTTATATTTCTTTTTTATTTGATACTTGGATCCTCAGGATATTTATTAAATAAAAGAAGACTCTCTCCAAAAAATGTCTCTTCTTCAGTTTCTAAGATAACAGCTGGCTTAACTGAGAAGGAACTAGGTTCAATAAAAAAAGGAAAAAAATCTCTTTCAAAAGGAGAAAACACTTTTGTAAAACACGGGATTACAGGAATTAGGGGGGAAGTAGAAAAAGGCCTACCAACTGTAATGGAGCTGGGGCTCCCTGAGTTTAAAAAAGCATATGAGAAAACTCAAGATCTAAATAAATCCTCCCTTCACGCATTAATTGCCATAATGTCAAGAGCCGAAGACACAAATATAATTTCACGAAATGGAATCGATACATACTATGACATCCAGAAAAAAGCAGATGAGATAATTAAAGTTGGTGGAGTTTTAACGACAACAGGGATGTCAAAAATTTTAGATATCGAAATGGAGTTTCTAAAAAGGAATATCAGCCCCGGCGGTGCAGCCGATTTACTGAGCGCAACTTTATTCTTTTACTTCATTGAAAGGGAGGTATAGGTCATGGAATTTACACCACTTCAAACACTAATAATCGCACTTTTTTTTAGAGCATCAGTTCCTCTATTAATATTCGGTGGGGTATTGTACTACTATAAAAAGAGGGGCAATAAAAAGAAATAATTTACTTCCAGAATTCTTCTATTATAAGCGAAGCAAGAAAACACAATCCAGAATTTTTAACGCCCCAGTAACTTTCTACATTTGGCCTTGCAACACCCAGGAACTTCTTCAATTCTTCATTTATTACTTCACACTCGTTACCTGTCAATTGTACAATACTTATGCGTTTTCCCAGAAATTCCATAATTTTTCCTGATTCAATGTGATCCTCTACTTCTTTGACTGATATCTGATATTCTGCCGAATCTATGGCGCATATAATCTCAAAAAGTAAATTTTTTATTGCATCACGGGGTATATCGTTATTCATATTAGTCGACCCTAATTCTGAAATTAGTTTATTAAGTTTATCGCTTTTAATTAGATGTATAATACCATATTATTATATATCCTACTTCTTATTATTAATTGTGATTAGTAAGATAATAATTTTTTCATTTATATTTCTTTTAGGTTTATTCTCAGTTTGTTGCGTAACTTATGATGAGCCAACACCTATCCCTGAACAGACACAAAATTCCTATATCTATAGTGATAAGGAGATTGAATACTTTACAGAAATAGCTCTCGGAACTGAGTATGGAAACAATTTACAGGTTATTAGAAAATGGGATTCTGATATTAGAATAAAAATTAATGGAAATCCAAGAGAAAAGGATATGGAAGCTGTGAATCAGGTGATCTCAGATATCAACGAACTTATTGGTGACAAAGTATACCTGACTATTGTGAATACTAATGAAAATATAAAAATTAACTTTGTTCCACTGTCTGACTTTTCTATCTGTAATGCAAAACCTGGGAACTATGGGTACTTCAACTGCAGATGGAGAAATAATGTTATTTATGAATGTGACATTTGCATTGCAACTGATGATTCACTTCTACAAGAGGAAAGATCCCACATGATAAGAGAAGAGCTAACGCAGTCTTTAGGTCTTATGAAGGACTCCTTCAAGTATCGTGACAGTATATTTTATGAAGGTTGGACTCAAACTTTAAATTATTCAGAAATTGATAGAAAAATGATAGAGATACTTTATTCTAATGATATTAGGCCAGGCATGTCAAAAGTTGAAGTTGAAGGAATATTAAAAAAATAGATTTTATAAATCTTTAATTTTTAGAAATAGATTATTTCATAACCCACTCTAGAATAATTGAATAGACTTGGATGGCCGTATGACTCACCGCTTAGATGTAATCCCTGATTTTTCGCATAATCAATCGTGTTTGTTTTTTTGCTACATGTTTCACATACACAATCTATCAATCCATTCTTACGTGCAGTTTCGAATATTTTTTTGTATTTTTCATCGGACTTTGATATGTCCTTTAGATAATGAGTAGCATTTCCTTCAATGATTAGTTTGACATCATCACCATTTTTTCTCTTTTCTAATCCACTTTGCAGTGCATCGATAAAAGTTCCAATCTCATCTGTATAAGCAACTATTGCTATCTTCTTCATCTGTTCACCCCAATAATAAAATTATATTCTAGTTTATATATTTTTTGGTATTAATATAACTTATAGTTATAATTATTTATCATACGTCTAATAAGAACTTGGCAATAGAAACTATTTTAAGTGGTTTAGTTATAATCAAATCATGAATTACAAACTACTTTTAGGGTGCCTTTGCATCGGATCAGGATTGTCTGTACTCTACTATAGATTTACAAACTCCCTTTATTTTGAATTTATGGACATCGTTATATTGGCAGTATCATTAGTCGCTGGAATATATTTGATAACAAAAGGAAGGGAAGAATCAAGAAAATTAAAAGAATAAAAAATATTTATTTTTTCTGTCCAAAGCCAAATAGTTTTGCAAAGAATTTGAATGGCAGATCTTTGGAAAGGATTGTGACTGTTTCTATTTCACCACATGCTCCATTTAAAGTCAATTTGCCTGGCTTCACTGCTCTGAATATCCATCTTATTGATGCAACATCGTCCCAACTTTTTGGAGCAAGTTCACCCCAATGTGGAAAATCTGGAGATGGCAGAGCATCTGGTAATACGAGTCCGCTGTAAATTAATGTGCCATCTGCTTTATAATATTCTACATTTATTAACTCAACAGTACCTATTTGGTAAGGGAGTTTCTTATTTGCAACAATTTCTAAAGTTATTTGATCGACTGTTTTACCTTCGATTTTAACACTACCCATAGCGGCTTTTTCTAGAGTAATTGAAAATGTTTCTCCAACTTTGGGCGTATTGTTACTGATTTTATAGTATCCTTCGTCGAATTGACATTCAGCCATCGTTGAGGCAATACCAAAAACGCTTACTACAAATAGTAAGGATATCGTCATAGCTAATATTTTCTTCATAATTATCACCTATAGGTGTATAATATGAAGATTTTCCCTATATATAAAGATATGGCAAAAAATAGGGAAAATAGGGAAAAAAATAGGGAAAGTAATAAAGGAAATTTTTCCCTTTTCTAGTACTATTTTAACGAAAAGAAGTGGAGGGAGGGGGATTCGAACCCCCGAACACCTACGTGACAGGACCCTGAATCCTGCGCCTTTGGCCAAGCTCGGCAACCCCTCCTTAATTATATTACAATTTAGTCTGGGTATCAGAATGTTTTAATCTCTCTACTTCATTCCAGAGTGTTAATCCTTCTCCTTCAGTCGGCTTTTCATATTTAATCCCATGGGGCATGGATTTACCATTTTCATCAACTGTAACAAACCCGTCAACATGTTGATCTCCCGTATTTCTTTTGTATATCCTTGTATAGATGGTAAGGCTTGTTTTTCCAACATGCGCCAAAACTGATTTAATCTCTAGAATATCTCCATTATTTCCAGGTCTAATAAATTTCATACCATGAACTTTTATACAAACAATTTTTGTAGGATCTCCATATACCCTTGCAGCTTCAATGAAAGCAGCCTCAACAAACCACATTGAAGTTACACCTGCAAAAAGGGTCCCATGATGATTTAAATTTTCAGGTCTAACAAGTTTGGATATTGAAGTAAAATTTGAAGTATTCATAAAATCAACCTTAAAGTGGGGACACAGGGATTTGAACCCTGATCCATGGATTTCCCCATCAAACTCCAGAATTTCTTCATCGGCAAATGCCATCAGTTATCTCTTTCATCTGGAAAGGATTCTGGAGTCCATGATGATGGCCTGGTTACACCATGTCCCCTTTGCGAAGCCGGGGGAGGGAGTTGAACCCTCGTAATCGGATCTGCAGTCCGAGGCCGAGCCTCTCGACAACCCCGGCTTAATCAAGATAGCCTTTAAGTATTTTATAAAACTTTCGTTAAATACTTTGAAGGCGTAGAAACAAATTTATCAAAGGAAATTTTACTTTCTTCCCCAGATTTTAGGTCACGGAGAGTTAAATTTCCCTCTTTTAGATCCCTTTCACCTATTATCAAAAGAGAATTTGCACCAAGCTTGTTTGCAAATTTCATCTGATTTGATAAATTCCTGCTCATAAAGTCAAAATCAACTCTAAACCCAGAATTTCTTAAACTAGTCAATAACTTTGAAACTTCCTTCTCTACATTTCCAATAGTCGCAATGAAAACATCAATCTCAACTTTTTCTTCAGGCCATATGTTTTTTCGCCTCATCATGAGCTCTAATACCGCATCACCCATCCCAAATCCAACGGCCGGTATATGCTCTCCTCCAAAGAGCTCTGCTAGATTATCATATCGGCCTCCACCAAATAGAGCCCTGAATTCTCTTTTCCTATCATGGACTTCAAATACCATGCCCGTATAGTAGTCAAGCCCTCTTACAATCGATGGGTCAAATGTCGTAAATTTTTCATAGCCCCTGTCATTTAGATTTTCTGCAATCTTTCTCAGCGATTCAATAACATTTGAGATGCCTTCTCCTTTGTAGATTTTAGATAGGTTTTCAATTGATTTTAAAAAGTTACCTTTAGAATTAAGAAAATCTTCTATTTCTTTTATTTGTGTAGCACTCATTCCTATCTCGGTAAGCATTTCATTAAAGTCATTTTCACTTACCTTTTCCCTCTTGTCTATAATTTTAAGAACGTCCTGGTAACTATCGATTCCAAGATTTAATAGAAATTCATGAAGCATTCTTCTATCTGATATCCTTACCTCAATGTCAGATTCATCAAATCCCAGGTCACAGAGTAATTTAATAGCACAAGAAATAACTTCACTGTCTGACCTTGGATCTTCTGATCCAAAAATGTCAATGTTAAGCTGATAGAACTCTCTTAATCTACCGCTCTGTGGCCTTTCATACCTCCAGAGTCTTGGTATAGAATACCATTTCACAGGAAAGGATAACTCTTTAGCCCTTGAAACTAATACCCTGACAATTGAAGGGGTAAGTTCCGGGCGCAAAGAGATCATCCTGCCACCTTTGTCTTGAAAGGCATAAAGCTCTTCAATGATCTCTTCACCACTTTTTATAGAATAAAGTTCAAATAGTTCGATTGCTGGCGTATCTGTTTCAAAAAAACCAAATTCCTCAACAGTTTTTTTTATCGATGAAAAAACTTTCTTTCTTGCAGCCATCTCATTTGGAAGAAAGTCCCTCGTACCTCTCAAGCGTTCGAACATCTTTGCACCCAAATTAAAAAATTTAAAGCAGTTTACTAATTGATTTACCTTGCTCTATAGCTTCCCTGATTATTGCCTCCCTTTTAAGAGTTTCTTCAGCATCATGGATAATCACTTCAACTTTGTCTTTTGGGATGACGACAACTCCATCGTCATCACCGACTATCCAATCTCCAGGATTAACTATAACGCCTCCACAGACAACAGGGACATTAATTTCACCTAGCCTTGTAGCAGTTCCAGCTTTTGTCACTATACCGCGACAGAATACAGGTATCCCTTCTCCCCTAATGCTCCTTACATCCCTAATTGCCCCATCTACGACTACCCCTGCTAATTTTTTAAGTCTGGCCTGCATTGCCATAAGGTCTCCAAAAAGAGAGAATTTAGTGATACCTCCACCATCAATCACTAAAACTTGACCTTCTGAAATCTCATCAAGGGCTTTTAGGGCCGTAAGCATATCCCCAGGGCAGCATTTTGCTGTGTAGGCAGGACCACAAAGGAAGTCGCCTAGCTTTATCGACTTTATAGATTCATCAACTGAGCCTCTTTTTCTTAAGGCATCGTTGATAGAAGCAGCGTCTAGAGTTCTTAATTTTTTCTCTATCTCTTCCCTCTTCGTTCTATCTACCCCCGTATTATACTATTTTATTATTCTTTAATTCTTCTATTTTCTCTTTTGGATATCCTAGTACCTTGGACAATACTTCTTCAGTATTTTCTCCCAAAGTTGGGGCCCTTACATGAGTTTTACAAGGAGTATTTGATAAATTCAGAGGACTATTAGCAGTCTTCATCTTGCCAGCAATTGGATGGTCAAATTCAAATAGCATCTTTCTATGGGTAGTATTTGGGTCATTGACAACCATATCAACTGTGTTAACGGGACCGCATGGCACACCAGCTTTAGAAATTATGTCAACAAGATCATTTGTTTTATGCTTTTTTGTCCAAGCTTCGATTATTGGTTTTAAGATACGTTCATTTTTTGACCTTGATTCATTTGTTTTAAATCTTTCATCAGACAACAAGTGGCTAAATTCAGAAATTTTGTTACAGAAAATTTCCCAGAGGTGATCGTTTCCGATTCCTATAACAAGGTAGCCATCTTCTGTTTCAAAAACGTCAAAAGGTGTAAGACTTGGATGTCTTGAACCAATTCTCTTTGGTATTTCTCCTGTTACGGTATACCTTACCATGGCATTTTCCAATACTGCTAAGATACAATCAACCATTGCAGTATCGATATATTCCCCCTTACCTGTCTTTTCTTTGGTCCTAAGTGAAGCAAGTATCCCGATAGCTGTGAACAAACCAGAGATTATATCTGCTAGTGAAGAGCCAACTCTTGTAGGTGGATTATCTGGATATCCGGTAATACTCATCAATCCTCCAAAAGCCTGGGCGATGATATCATAACCGGGCCTTCCAGGATAAACTGAATCTTGTCCAAAGCCACATATTGTAGCATAGATAATATTTGGATTGATTTTTTTAACATCTTCATATGAGAAGCCAAGTTTTTCCATCGTTCCAGGTCTAAAATTTTCTGTTATTACATCAGAAACTTTAATCAATTCTCTTAAGATTTCTTTACCCTTTTCTTCTTTCAAGTTCAACGTTACGCTCTTTTTATTCCTGTTTATGCTGATAAAATATGCACTTTCTCCATTTTTGAATGGTCCGAATTCCCTGGAATCGTCGCCTGCACCAGGTTTTTCTATCTTTATTACCTCTGCTCCAAGATCGCCCAAGACCATGGTACAGTATGGCATTGCAAGCACATGGCTTAAATCCAATATTCTTACTCCTTCTAATGGCTTCATTTATCCACCCCACTAAAATTAAACAGTGAAAGTATCACAACAATTTCCTCAACAGATGGATTGCCATCTATCTCAATTGAGCGACATTTGTCCGTTTTTTCTTGATTTTCGTCTATTACGACTTCAGTTACCATATTAATAAACTTTTCCCATTTATTTTGTATCTATTACAAAGAGAAGTTCTCCCTTTTCAACTATCATGCCCTCATATACAGGTATCCTCGAAAGCAGTCCTGACTCTGGGGCATGTATTTCTGTTTCCATCTTCATTGCAATTAATGTCATTATAGGGTCCCCTTTAATTACCCTCTCCCCAGCTTTTTTTGAAAGTTTGAGGACAATACCTCCTATCATAGAATCAACGTATATTATGTCATTTTCCTTTCTATACTGGCTATCTCTTTCCTTTTTTTGAACCTTCTTTAAAATAGAAACTTCATAGATGAATTCATCATATAATACCTGATATTCGCCATCAGCTACCTTTTTCAATTTAATCTGGTGTTCTTGATCGCCAACTTTTATTTTGAATTCATCCATGAAAATCAAGCTAGAGAAGCTATCAAAACCCCAGCCGCAACAGCTGTGCCAATTACCCCTGCGACATTAGGCCCCATTGCATGCATTAGAAGGTGATTCTGTGGGTCTTCTTTCAATCCCATCTTTTGGACTACCCTTGCAGACATTGGGACTGCTGAAACACCTGCAGCACCTATCATTGGATTAATCTTTTCCTTAAGGAATAGATTCATGATTTTTGCAACGATTACGCCTCCACATGCAGCAGTAAAGAATGCAGCCACCCCTAAGACCAATATTTTAATTGTTTGTATATTAAGGAAATTGGCAGCGTCCATTGTACTACCAACTGAAAGGCCTAAGATAATTGTTACAATGTTCAATAGCTCTTCACTTGCACCTTTAGCGAGTCTTTGTGTTACCCCAGTTTCTCTGAATAAGTTCCCTACAAAAAGCATTCCCACTAGTGGTATCGCCTTTGGAACTAACATTCCAGCTACAATCGCAGCTATTATAGGGAAAGCAATTTTTTCTTTTTTTGAAACTGTTCTCATTTGTACCATTCGTATTTTCCTTTCGGCTTTTGTAGTTGTAAGTTTTATGGCCGGAGGTAATATTAAAGGTACTAAAGACATATAGGAGTATGCTGCCACTGCAGTCGCACCAAGCAGTTCAGGTGCTAATACTGTTGTGACATAAATTGTAGTTGGGCCGTCTGCACCACCAATTATTCCTATGGATCCAGCTTGTTGGGGTGTAAATCCCAAAAATATAGACCCAACTAAGGCTATAAAAACTCCAATTTGTGCAGCAGCGCCCAATAAAAATGTTTTTGGATTTGCAAGCAGAGGGCCAAAATCAGTCAAAGCACCTATACCCATAAATATTAGACACGGCACGATTTCATTAGCAATCATATACTTTAGAAAGATACCAAGTACCCCCCCTATTGCGTCTGGATCAGCAATGCCTGTTAATGGTATATTAGAAAGTATTGCACCAAATCCAATTGGCACTAATAAAAGTGGCTCAAATCCCTTGTAAATTGCGAGATAGATGAGTACAAGACCCACTATTATCATTGCAATATTACCTAGAGATATATTGAATATGCCACTTGTTGTTTTAAATATTTCAATAAAGGACGATATTAAGTCGACCATATTACCACTTATCCTATTGTGAAGAGTGTATCGCCAGTGTTGATGGACTGCCCGGGATTTACTAGAATTGCACCTATAACTCCTTCAGTGGGTGTGGAAATCTCGTTTTCCATCTTCATCGCCTCTAAAATTAACACTACGTCACCAATTGCTACTTTATCGCCAACTTTCTTTTTAATAGATAGGACAGTGCCAGCCATTACAGCCTTTATAGGCTCCCCTTTTCCTGAAGATTGCACGGGGGCTGGAGCAGGCTCCGCTTTAGGAGTGTATGATGGAGCTTTGTAAGCAGGTTTTGGAGATGAAGGGCGTGCTATTCCACTTGATAACTCTTCTATATTTACCGTTGATTTTTTATCGCCTAATTTAATCTCTAGGTTCCCATCCCCAATATTTTCAACTTCAACTTCGTACTCTTTTCCGTCTACATTAACTTTGTACTTTGCCATTATAATCTCTCCATCTGTTCTCGTCTTCCCAATAATTTCCAGTTATCTATCTTAGACTGCAAATTAATCAATGAAACTGCATCTTTGTATACGTGAAAATAAGCGGCCATTATCATAGCAGTTAATTCACTGTCATTTGATTTTTCAATTTTTTCTTCAATTTGAGTTTCATTAACTTTAAGTTTTTCTTCTGCTTTCTTATTTTTCTTGTCCTCTCTATTGTTTAAATATTTACCAAAAAAATGGATTACCCCAGATAAAATAATTAAAACTAAAAAGGTTATAGCCATACCTACTATAACTAATGTTAATCCCAAAGTTAAGTATTCCATGTTTACCATTATCTTCACCTAAAAGGGAATTATACCATGTTTTTTCTTAGGTAGCACTTCTTTCTTTGATTGGTATGCCCTGAGTGAATTGATAAGGACTGCCCTTAGATTTTTTGGATCAACTACATCATCTACATATCCACGTGCGGCTGCCATGTATGGATTTGCAAATTTTTGTTTGTAGTCTTCACTTAATTCATCAGTTTTTTTAACAGGATCTTTAGCTTCCGAGATTTCTTTTCTAAAGACAATTTCACATGCTCCCTTTGGCCCCATAACTGCAATCTCTGCAGTTGGAAGTGCATAAACTGCATCTGCCCTAAGGTGTTTTGAAGCCATGGCTATGTAAGCCCCGCCATAAGCTTTTCTAACGATAACTGTAATCAAAGGAACTGTCGCCTCAGAGTAAGCATATAATAGTTTTGCACCGTGTCTTATAATTCCTCCATGCTCTTGGTCTAATCCTGGCATGTATCCTGGGGTATCGACAAAAGTAAGTATTGGGATATTAAAAGCGTCACAGAATCTTACAAATCTTGAAGCCTTGTCTGATGAGTTAATATCTAATACACCTGCAATATGACTTGGATTATTTGCCACAATGCCAACTACCTTCCCGTCAAGCCTTCCAAATCCAACAATTATATTTGGTGCATAGAGGGGATGTATCTCAAAGAAATCATTATTATCGAGGACTGCTTTAACAACTTGGCTTGCATGGTATCCCTTGTTCGAATCCTCTGGGATAATTGAATAGAGTTCAGATGTTTCTCTCATCGGATCATCTGTTGGGTCAATTGCTGGAGGGTCTTCCATATTGTTTGATGGCAAATAGCTAAAAAGACCTCTCATTAGATTCAATGTATCTTCATCATTCTTGCCAACCCTGTGTGCCATCCCGCTGTTTGTTTCATGAACATGAGCCCCGCCGAGCTCTTCAAATGTAACATCTTGGTGCAATACAGTTTTTACAACCTGCGGTCCTGTTATGAACATGTAACTTGTAGTATCGGTCATAAAGACAAAATCCCCTATCGCTGGAGAGTAAACTGCCCCCCCTGCGCATGGGCCCATAATAGCTGTTATCTGAGGGATTACTCCAGAAGATATAGTGTTCCTGTAGAAAATCTCGCCATATCCTTTAAGTGAGTCCACACCTTCTTGGATTCTTGCTCCACCTGAATCATTTATCCCAATGACCGGGGCTCCAACTTTCATTGCCTGGTCCATTAGATAACTTATCTTGAACGCGTGAGCTTCTCCCAAAGAACCACCCATAACAGTGAAGTCTTGTGAAAAAACGTATACAAGCCTGCCTTCAATTGTACCGAAACCCGTAATGACGCCATCTCCAGGTATATCCGTTTTATCAAGACCGAAATCAACTGCTCTATGTTTCATCAGTCCATTTATTTCAACAAAGCTGCCCTTGTCAAGGAGAATATCAAGCCTTTCCCTAGCAGAGAGTTTCCCCTTTGCATGTTGGGATTCGAGCTTTTCTTTTCCCCCTCCCATCTTTAACTTGTCTTTCTTTTCCTTTAGTTCTTTTAGCATACCTTCAATGGCCATAATATTACCACCTTTTCGCCTTATTTTTTGTTTTAGGCGGCACTCCATCAACAATTAATACAACTGTTTAAAAAGTTTATGGTATTCCTAATAATTGGTCTATTAATTGATTATTATTGGGATTTTTGTATTGCAGATTGGACATTTTTCATCCATTAAGCTAATTTTTACTTTGTAATCTCTTTTTATAACGGTACTCTTGCAATTAGGGCATATTGTATCATTGTTAGTGGGAATATTCCCTAGATATACATATTTTAATCTTTTTTCGGCTATTTCCTTTGCCCTAAAAATGGTATTTATCGGTGTAGGTTCTTTATTCATTTTGTACATAGGCCTGTAAGCAGAAAAGTGCAAAGGGATCTCATTACTTAACCCTGAAACAAAGTCAACAATTTTTGTTATCTCTTCGTCAGAGTCATTCAAAGTTGGAATCAATAAATTAGTTATCTCAATATGGGTTTCTTTTGATGCTTTTTTAATCGTTTCTAGGACAGGCCTTAATCTTCCCCCGCATACCTTTTGATAGAAATCTTCTGAGAATGATTTGAGGTCTATATTCATAGCATCAATAAAGGGGAGCGCTTCTTTCAAAGGATTTGGATTTATGAAACCGTTTGTTACCCAGACATTTTTAATGCCTTCCTTTTTTGCAATTTTTGAAGTATCTATCAGATATTCATAGAATATAGTTGGCTCAGTATATGTATAAGAAATAGATTTGCAGTCATAGGCTTTAGCTAGCTCAACTATTTTTTCAGGTTTTAAAAAATGGTCTTTTATATCTCCTGAATTTGATTGGGAAAGGGTGTAATTTTGGCAGTTTTCACAGAATAGATTGCATCCAGGCGTTCCAAAAGAAAGGGAGTATGAACCAGGATAAAAGTGGTAAAGGGGTTTTTTCTCGATTGGGTCTACATGAAAATAGTGTTTTTCTGATTCACTTTCTCCATATACAAGGGTATTCAATCTTCCATCTAAATTTATCCTGACTCTACACTTACCCCTCTCATTTGGGCCAATAAGACATACATGTGGGCACAAAAGGCACCTAATATTCCCATCTTCTTTTTTGTAAAAGAGTGCCTCTCTCATGCTTTAAATATTAAATTAATAGTATTTTAATTTATCTAAAAAAAAAAGAAATTATTTTTTAGAGGATTTTACCTTAAGAAGTGCTTCGTTAAAATCTTCTTTAGTGACATAATCAGTCTTGTCAAGATTCTTTCTTATGGCGTTAAGGCCGGCTTCCCTTACAAGGGATTTTATATCGGCGCCTGTAAATCCTTCTGTTGGATCTACTAGATCGTTTATATCCACATCTTTTAATGGCATCTCCTTTGTATGAATCTTTAGAATGTCAAGCCTTGACTCTTTGTCTGGGAAAGGTATTTCTACTATCACGTCAAATCTTCCAGGCCTCATTAGGGCTTCATCCAAGATGTCCGGTCTATTTGTCGCTGCTATTACTATTACCCTCTCTAACGACTCAACTCCATCCATCTCTGTCAACAGCTGATTTACCATCCTTTCAGTAACTTTTGCACCAGTTTCTTGTCCTCTCCTTGGCGCGATAGAGTCTATTTCATCAAAGAATATTATAGCAGGGGCTACTTGCCTTGCCTTGCTGAAGATCTTTCTTATCCCTTTCTCACTCTCACCGACCCATTTGGAGATTAGCTCTGGGCCTCTCACTGCTATGAAGTTTGCCTCACTCTCAGTCGCAACTGCCTTTGCAAGTAGGGTCTTTCCACATCCCGGTGGACCGTATAGGAGTATACCTTTTGGACCTTCAACTTTTATCTTTTTGAAGACCTCCGGGTATTTCAATGGCCATTCAACCGCTTCTTGTAATCTCTGTTTTACCTCTTTTAGACCTCCAATATCACTCCACTTAACTGTCGGAACTTCAACTAAAGCTTCTCTCATTGCAGATGGCTCTACCTCAAGAAAGGCTAGATCAAAGTCATTTTTATTAACTTCAAGCTTGTTTAGAATATCAGGAGTTATCTCAATGTCTCCTCTGATATCTGGGAGAACTCTCCTCAAAGCCTTCATTCCAGCTTCTTTACATAGGGCTTCAAGATCTGCTCCGCTGTAACCGTGTGTCTTTGAGGCATAGTGAGAAATATCGACGTCCTCATTTATCGGCATACCTCGTGTGTGGACCTGAAGAATTTCTTTTCTGTCATTGATATCGGGAACACCAATTTCAATTTCTCTATCAAATCTGCCCGGCCTTCTTAATGCAGGGTCAATTGTATCAGGCAAGTTTGTTGCAGCAATAACAACTACCTTGCCTCTTGTCTTTAATCCATCCATCAAAGTCAAGAGCTGAGAAACCACCCTTCTTTCAACTTCCCCTTTGGACTCTTCCCTTTTTGGGGCAATTGCATCGATCTCATCTATGAAAATTATAGCCGGTGAGTTTTCTCCAGCATCTTCAAAGACCTTCCTAAGATTCTCTTCAGATTCACCGTAGTATTTGCTCATTATCTCCGGCCCATTAATAGAGGTGAAGTATGCATTGATCTCATTTGCAAGTGCCTTTGCAAGGAGAGTTTTACCTGTACCAGGAGGACCGTACAGTAAAACTCCCTTGGGGGGGTCTATACCCAGTTTTGAGAATACTTCAGGATGCTTCATCGGCATCTCAATCATTTCTCTAATCTTTTGGATCTCATCCCTCAGCCCGCCTATATCTTCGTAGGTAACATCAGGCATCTTTGATATTTCTGCTTCTGACACCGGTTTGGGGGATATAGTTATCTTTGTTGATGGAACAATTCTTAGGATACCTCTCGGATTTGTCTTTGTAATGACAAATGGAAGGCTCCTATTGAAAATCTCAAAAACAAAAACATTATTCTGAACAATTGAAATGTCTGTAAACTTTTCCTTAAAGTAGCTTGATAAATCTCCTGAAAACTGCATATCGGCCTGCATTGGGGCTACAGTTATTGCTTTGGCATCCTTAACTTCTGCCCTAGAAATAGTGACTCTGTCACCAAGCAATGCACCGGAGTTTTTCCTTAGAATACTATCCATTCTTATTATACCTGAACCTTCTTCAGTATCGGGCAAGGCCTTTGCAGCTGTTACCTTATCTCCCTTAATCTTTACAATCTCGCCATAGTTCAGATACATCTTTCTCATTGCATCGGGGTCAATCCTTACAATACCCTTTCCCACATCGAGCTTTTCTGCGCTCCCTACAACAAGTTCCATTTCATTATTTTCTTTCATTTTAAACACCATATAAATAAATTAACATTAAGTTAAGCTAATATAAAGTTAAACTAACTCTTTATAAATCTTACGGTTTTAAAATGATAAAAATTATTTTTAAGAAAAAATAGTTGAGCTATCCGTCGTACTCTTCGAGCTTTCTGGCAAAATCATTCGTATTATACGATTTTGGGCTATCGTCTGCTTCAAAAGATACGTCCATTTCCGTGCGAGGAGGTCTTTTCCTATTTAAAGCGTTTTTGACATAATCATCACGATCATCTTGCCTTACCTCAAAAAGATCACTTTCATTAAAGACCCTACTTTCAATTTCCTCTATCTCCTTATAGATAATATCGAGATTATGTTTAATTCTTCTGATAGACTCCTTTAAAGTTTCAACTTCATAGCCGCCTCTTTTCTTGTCTTCATCGAAAAGGAAGTTCATAAAGTCACCAGTAAAAATTTCTAAATCTTAATTTAAATAGATATTGTTACAAATTCGAAAACTATTTAATATATTCAAATCTAATATTTTAAATGAAAAAAGACCTATCCCTTATTGATATCGCCGCAATTTCAGTTATTTTATTCCAGACTATACTCCTTATTTTGAATATTTCCCAGTTACCCGCTGACCAAAAGGATTGGTCGTATCATTTGATGATAGCGAAGATGTTTGTTGAAGAAAAATCTTTTTTGTGGGATTACTACGAGTTTGCCCCAATTGGTAGGCCGCATCTGTACCCTCCTTTCCTTCATTTACTTTTTGCAGCCACAAACATCTTGGGGATGGGTTGGGTAACAATCCAGAAGTTTTATGGACTACTCATCTACCCAGTTTCCCTTCTTTCAACCTTATTTGTTTCAAGAAATCTATTTGGAAAAAAGGTAGGTTTATTGTCAGTGGTAATACTATCTGCTTCGTATAACTACTGGTGGTGGCAGATTTCAATTGCACCAACATCACTAATATTTGCCCTCTTTCCGTTAGCAATGTGGGCAGTATACAAGAAAAAGACGGTCCTTTCAATAGCGCTTCTTTCAATATTTTTATGGACACACTTCTCTTCCTTTTTAGTAGTTTTAGCCATAGGTATATTTGGTATATTGAAACGAGACTACCTAAAATATAATTTGAAGATAATACTTGTATCGTTGGTAATTTATATTCCCTGGGCAGTTCATGTAATTTTGAATCGTGACTGGATTCATGGAAACTGGTCTTCCTTTGCTAACATGCCAACTTTTGGGATTTTAACAATTCTTTTTTCACTTTTAGGGGTCTACTTCCTTGCTAAAAGGAGGGATACAAAGGACATTTTGATAATTGCAACTATCCCATCTACAATCCTCATAGGCGTATTGTATGGATTTAGGTTCTTTATGCATGCTCCTGTGGTACTTGCAATTATAATGGCAGTAGGCGCCTATGAAACTTCAAAGAGGATAAATAAAAATACGTTTTACATATTTTTGATTGCTTTTTTAGTGATATCCTATACAGGTGAACCAACTTTAAGATTAATGCCTTTTGGGGCTCCTGCAGGTGGGCCACAGGCCCCTCAATTAAAATATGGGCCAAACCCTATCGGCGAGGCACCCCCTATACAAAGAGGATCCCCAATTGTAATCCAATCGACCCCTCTAAAAGAAAATATGAATGCATTGTTAGATGTCCAGCTTAGAAATTTAAAAATAAGCCCTTATCTCTCTGATGACGCTTATAGGATGTACAACTTTATCATAAAAAATACAGACAAAGATGACATAATTCATGTACAAGGTGGGCCAATAGCTACATGTATCTCTCTTTTTACTGATAGAAGAACTGATAACGGTATGTGGAGAGAAGTAACAAATGAGGGCATGGGAAAATCTCCCCCTTCAAATTCTAAGTATGGCGTAATGGAAATAAATAACTTACAAAGAATGAATATACCCCAAGAATTAATAATTGAAAAATTTGGTCAGTTTATCGTATATGACGCTACAAAGAGCGGCCAGATAACACTACCCCAAGAGCAGCCAAGGATACCTCCAGTTTTAACTGAGCTTTCAAATGAAATTAGAAAAGCTTCAATTTCTTTAGATACCGATAGACAGGCGTCAATGAATCTACTATTAGGGGCCTCTGATAAACTTATGCAGCTTTCAAGAGGCGCACCAGATGAAAAAGGAAAAAGAATCCTAGAAAGGTCATCTATTATTCTTAGAAATAAGGCTCAAAGAATTTCATATTTGGAAGGCGAAGAGCTTCAAAGAATAAAACAAGAACTCCTTAAAATGGCAGATTTATACGAGAGGGGAGACATTGGAGGAGCACTAATAATCTTGGAGAGACTATGATTACATCCATCCTCTTTTTCTAAAATAGTAAACCATCGAGAGCCCTAAGGATAACATAAGCAAAAGCACGGCATAGTACCCGTAAGGAGATCTTAATTCAGGCATAAACTCAAAGTTCATACCATATATCCCTGTAATCAATGTAAGAGGCATCATTATAGTTGCAATTATAGTCAATACCTTCATTATCTCATTTAATTTGTTTGAGGTAAATGACAAGTAGGTATCCTGTATACCAATTAGAGAATCCCTCATCGAATCAAGCGAGTCAAAAATACTTATGATACTATCATAGTTGTCCCTGAAATAGATCTTAGTTTCCTCAGAAACAAACATCGACTCTTTTCTCAATAGGCCCAAGAGTTCTTCTCTTACCGAAACAACAACTCTCTTGAAAAGAGAAACATCCCTCTTAAGTTCAATGACCTTCTTTATGCACTCTTTTTCTCCACCATTGAAGAGTTGATCTTCTGTTTCTTCTACGATTATATCAAGCCTATCCATTATCAAAAAATAAGAATCAATTATTCGATCCATTATAACATGCAAGAGAAAGTCAGGGCCTTTAGTGAGTATTTTTGAAAGAGACTTTTGGTCACTCTTTATTTTTTCCAATATCTTGATTTCTCTTCTCGCATCTTTTGTTATTATGTAATTATTCCCAATTACGATATCGTATTCATATTTATTTATCCTTGTTTCTAGGAATAGATTGTATAACACGATAAAACCATAATTTTCAAAACTCTCTATCTTTACCCTGGTGCCTTCCTCAATTAGGTCGTCTATTGTTACAGGGTGTAGGTCCAAGATATCTCCTAAACTCAAAATTTCTTCCTTTGTACAGTCAACTAGGTCAATCCATAATTTTTTTTCACTTTCCAGTAACTTTCTTAGTCTTTCTGGGGAAGCCACTTCCTTCTGAACTCCGCCTTCAAGATAGAATACCTCAAACATTAAATAGAAATATATTAAGATGTTTAAATTAGTTGTTCTTAAAGTTCGCCCTCTAGCTTTAAAATAATCCTTCTAAAAATACCTTTTAACGTGTATACTTCTCTTTGAGTATTAAATCCCCTTGCTAAAACATGTTTAAATACAGTCAATGCGTTATCCCTTCGGTATTCCCTTTCTTCAATATGTGCCAATATCTTCTTGAAATCCTCGATCAATAAATCTTTCTCAATTATTTCCTTACCTTCCAGAGGATTTGTTTTTATGGAGCATTTTGATTTGAAGATTTCATATAATATTATAGAAAGTGCATGAGAAACATTCATAGTCGGATACTTCTTATCTGTCGGGATGGTGGTCATTGTATCACACATCTCGACCTCTTCATTTCTAAGGCCGCTGCTTTCCCTGCCAAGAACAATTCCAACCTTAAAATCTGAAGGTAATTTTTTTGCAAGACTTTCTACAGGGGTATAGTTTCTTAGCACACCACCACCAGTATTCGCACTTGTAGCCACTGACACATCTACATGTTTTAGAGCTTCTTCTAAAGATGGCACAGTCACAGCTGTTCTTAGAATATCTTCCGCGTGAACGGCTAATTTGTATGCTTCATCATCTATTGCAACTGGATTAACTAGAATAAGATTGTAGAAACCAAAATTTTTCATCACCCTAGCGACACTCCCTATATTCCCGGGCGTTTCTGGCTCTACAAAAATTATATAAAACATCAAAAGAAAAGGATATTAAGACAAAGATAAAGTTTTGGGTGCATTCATGGAAACATCCCTGGGAGTCGACATAATCTCCCGTGACCCAAGAATTTATGCAATGGTCATAATTTCGAGGGAAGGAAACAGATTTTTGCCTGTTTTGAAGGAAAGCGGGTCAAGGCTAAAACTTTTGAAACTAATAAAAAACTACTCTCCCCTATACATGGGAATAGATTCTACTGAAGAATTCTCTAGAAATGATTTAGAGAAGCTTTCAAAGTTTGTCACAATCGTCCAAGTTACTGGTAAGTTTGACGATTTTACATCGCTTCCTGTATTAGCTAAAAGGCATAGAATTAATTTAAATCCAAAAAATCCTTTCGATGAGGCATATGCACTTGCAAGACTGCCATTTGAGGGCGTCGGATACAAATTAAAGTTGTATGAAGATGAAACTGAAATCCTTGTTTCAAGTGGTAGAAGCCTCGGCAGGGGAGGATATTCTCAAGGAAGATACCAGAGAAGAACTTTTGCACTCATTAAGTATCGGGTAAGGGAGCTTGAGAAGGAACTCTCTAACGAAGGATTCAACTTTGATCTAGACATTGTAGAAAGAGAAGGGGGATTTTCAAAAGGCACTTTTAGAGTATACTCAAATTTTGAGAATATTCCTATAAAAAGCAGCAGGGGCGACATAAGGATAGATGTTAGGCCACTGAAAAAGAGCTCAATTGAGTATGAACAGCTTGAGAAAAAGGTAGAAGGGTCAAATATCAAGGACAAGTATGTAATCGTTGGAGTTGATCCCGGAACAACAGTAGGTCTTTCAGTTTTAGACCTAGAAGGGAATGTCCTTGCAATTATTTCAAAGAGAAATTATTCCATGTCCGATGTCAAAGAAGAGATACGAAAATATGGCTATCCTTTAATATTTGGTTCTGATGTTAATCCGCCTTCAGGATATATCGAAAAACTTAGTACTTCTTTTGGATCTATACTATATGTCCCCTCTTTATCAATACCTGTTAAAGAAAAGAACGAACTGTCAAAGGATCACGAAGCAACAAATGCACACGAAAGAGACGCTCTTTCAGCTGCTCTAAAAGCATATCTACACTATAAGAATAAATTTATCCAAATTAAATCTAAAATACCCCCAGAACTTTCTCTTTATAGCTCAAGGATAATAGGCGAGGTCATAAGGGGAATGCCAATCAAAGAGGCTTTTGATAAAGTTAAAGAAGACATGATGGAAAAACAAGACGAAATAAAAACTGAGCAAAGAAATCCAGACGAGATTATACAAGAGCAATTGAAAATCATTGAAAACTACAAAGAAAAACAAAATGTACTTAAAAAAGATTTTGAAAAGCTTCAACTGGAAAATATTGATCTGAAAAAGAAACTCCAGGAGAAGGAGTCATCAATAATCTCCCTTGAGAGGAAACTCTTTGACATATTGAGCAATCAGAAAAAAGAAGCGCTGAAGGACAATGTAATAAAAACTAAGAATTTTGAGATTACTTCTTTGAGAAAAACTGTGGATATTCTAAAAACAAAAGTTAACTTACTGGCCGAGGAAAACAAGAGGCTTAAGGAATTAAAACCTCTTATGGAATCTGAAGACATTGTAATTGGAAAGGTATTGCCCGTTTTTTCTATCGATGCTATTAGAAATCTTGTGAAAAATCAGGATTTAACTGAAGAAGATGTAGTTTATCTAAAAGATGCCACAGGCGGGGGAGCAGAAGCAGCAAAGATGCTTTCTGAAATAAAGATCAAGGCTGTTCTTATTACCGGAAACGTATCCCATCAAGCACAAGAAGAGCTAATTGATGGTCAAATACCAATAATCGATTCGAAAGATATAAAAATGGACGTTATTTCGAAGTTCGTTATACTCGATAAAGAAAGCTTTGATTTAGTCTATAAAAAGGAAAAAGAACTTTTATTGGCTTTTAAAAAGCAAAGAGAGTCAGATAAACTTCTTAAAATCATTGAAGACTATAAAGAACAAAGAAAATCAGATTATAAGGCCTAATTTGGAATTTTAATTCTACCGAAAGCTATATAAAGGTTTTGGTTGCCTAATATGCTATGGAGAAAACCGAGACGAAAAAAGTTCATGTTTGCCCAGAGTGTGGGAGTCATAAACTTATTCGGGACTATTCTAGAGCTGAAGTTACTTGTGACGAATGCGGTCTTGTAATTTCTGAGGATATTATCGACACGGGTCCCGAATGGAGAGCTTTCGACCATGAACAGGGAGAGAAAAGGGGTAGAGTAGGGGCCCCGATGACCTACACTATCCATGACAAGGGTCTTTCCACCATGATTGACTGGAAGAACAAGGATATCCATGGAAGGGATATCAGTGCCGGTAGGAGAGCCCAGATATATAGAATGAGAAAATGGCACAAAAGAATTAAAGTTGCCGATGCAAAAGATAGAAATTTAGCTTTCGCTTTAACTGAACTTGATAGACTCTCTTCTCACTTGCACCTACCTAGAAATATTAGGGAGGGAGCCGCGATGGTTTACCGAAAAGCAGTCGACAAGAGGCTTATTAGAGGTAGATCAATAGAATCAGTAACATCTGCATGTATATACATTGCTTGCCGTGAGTATAAAGTCCCCAGAACTTTGGATGAAATTGTAGAACATTCCAGAGTGGATAAGAAAGAGATAGGCAGAAGTTACAGATTTATAACAAGAGAACTTGAGATAAAACTTTATCCAACAAGCCCGGTGGACTATATCCCAAGATTTGCCACTGAACTAGGGCTTTCAGGAAAGGTCCAGAGAAAAGCACAGGATATCTTAGAAGGCGCAATAAAGGTTGGTCTTACATCAGGAAGGGGTCCAACAGGAGTCTGTGCAGCAGCCATATACCTTGCAGCCATTATGGAGGGCGAAAGAAGAACCCAGAAGGCAGTTTCAGAGGTAGCAAAGGTCACAGAGGTAACTGTTAGGAACAGATATAAAGAAATTATAGAGAAATTGGGAATTGATGTTAAGATTTAAAACATAAATCTTTATATAGTGGGAATACACCGTTATATATGCGCTGGCGATAACCTATGAATGATGAAGAATTGGATATTTTTTGGAGGCTGAAGCGCTTAGAGGAAAAGAAAAAGCTCATTCAAGAGCGATTTTCAGGCAATAGCGAACCTGTAAAACGTCCAATGCCCAAACAAACGGCTAGCAATGACAGAAATTCAAGTTATAACATCCCAGAGATTCGTTCTAACACTTTTTACCAGTCTTATAAAGAAAAACACGACAGAGTACTAAGAAGACGTGCAGCACCTGAGCCAACAGACGATGGATCAAAGAGGGTCATAGAGATTGAAAAGCAAAGAACGACGAACATTGACAACAAAATAAGAAAAAACTTTAATTTAAAACCAGATATCAACTGGTTTAAAGTTTCTGTTGTTCTGTCTCTTTTACTTTCAGTTGTTCTAGTAACTTCATTTTCACTTTCAGTTGCCAATAGACAAATAGATACAAATCTAGGCACGAAAGAATCCTACATATTTGACCTTGAAAAACAGTTACAAGCACTTACAAAAGAGAATCAGACCCTAAAAGAGCTAAATGATAGTCTAAACAAGAGAAACGACATGTTAAGGGATCAACTAGTCGATGCAAGAAACTCTATGTATAAGCTTCAGAGCACATACCAAAATCAACTAATAAATGAGGACTATGCACTTTATTTGGCCCTAGAGTTTGTCAATAACGATGCAAGTAAGAATCTACCTGTTGAGTGTGGAACAACAAATCCTGAAATGGTCAGAGTCTATTACGAGAAGGCAACTATTGAAAAAGTAAATAAAACATTTAAAATAAATATGCCTGCCGACTTGAAGTATCAATCAGTCACAAGATACATCTGCTACATAGAAATGGACGAGTCAGGGAATATAGTCCACTGGAACTGGCAGAGGCCATCTTAAGTGATGTCTTTTTCTATCTCAAAACATGAATCCCCAAATTTTAAATCTTTTAATTCTTCTTCTGTTAGGGATTCTTTTATTGCTTTATCAGAGGCTATAGCACTGTAACCCAGAGGATCTTCTAAGATAATGCAGACAGTTTCATGGCCTTCAATTAATTTGTTTATCTTATCAATTAGTTCTTGGCCCTTCTTTTTCTCTTCGTCTTGACCCATCTTCATCCCCATGCTGATAACTTTTGATATCCTGGAAAGTAGGCCCTCTACATTGCTTATGTATCCTTCTGATAGGGGCCCAGGCTCAACTATTATCCCAAGCTCTGGGATTCTAATGGTGCACGTGCTTGATTTAACAATCCTTATGCTCACATCGCAGGCAGATTCAACATTTAAAGAGTATCTTGATGGCTCTTTAAGTTCTATAGGCATTATATCTGCCCTTTTGTAACCGCAATTACTGCAAAGAATAGTAAAATCTAGAACTTCGCCAAAATAAGGAATAGAAATAACAGTATTATTTACCCTAAGGGTCTTCCTATTGCACGACGGACAATAATCGCACTCTACGTTCTCATGGTTCATGTGATCTTACAATCTTGACAGATGAAGGGGCTATTAAAATCTTTCGCTCACTAATACCAGCAATATCCCCACCTATACCCCTTAAAATACCTTTGATCTGGTCAACGGCTCTTTTAAGTTCAAGTGGTTCCCTTTCTGCCAAAAGACCGATATCAACTATCAGGATGTGCCCTTCCGAGAGTTGCTTTGAGATATCCCTTATATCACCAAGCCCTCTGAGCTTTAATGATTTCACATAAACGACCCCATAATCCATGAAATCGTTTCTCTTGAGTACCTCTTCCTCATAAGGAATTGATTCTACTTCTCTGATAGCCCTTGGTGACTCCGACTTTTCATCTTCTGCCCATGATTCCTCTTCCGTGTACTCTTCATCTTGATAATACTCATCAGGGTAGTAGCTTTCATCGTACTCGCCGTAGTCTTGACTTTCATCCCTACCAAATAGTTTATTGAGTCTTCTCATAATACCATCTCCTTGTGGAGCCCATATTAATCATTAATACTAAAGCTAACTATTAATATGTAACTAACCCTTTTTATAGTTTTCGCTTACAACAGCAGATAAAAAAGTTTAACTATTGTTAAACAATAGTTATTATCTATTTTTATTTCATTTTTTTGGATTGTGTATATGCGCACTTGCCACATACATACCTGTCTTTGTGGTCGGCCATGAATGTTCCTGGACCACATCTTGGGCAGTAGGGATTCTTTTTAACTACTTTGTCCCCTTCTACACTGTACAAGGATGGCATTAATTTTCCTCCTTTTCCTCAATCAAGCCGTTTCTCTTCAATATATGCTTTTGTTCTACTTTCATCAGAGTTTTTGGGTCAGCGTAAACAAATATCTTTGCAGTAGATTCTTCCCTTCCGTAGCCTGTTTCAATTGATCTAACTACAAAGGAATCCATCTTGAAGCTCTTTAAAGCAGACAACTTATCCCTAACTTCTGACACTTTAGGAGTTCCACCATCATGAATTACTTTAACTTCTAATTCTTTCCTGCCGAATAGTGGGTTCTCTCTCTCATTTACGATCTTTAATTCCATAGATCTCCCTCCATCTCATTTAAATAATCTGATATCTCCTTTTTTTTCTGTTCTGTTACTTCAATAATCACAACACCCTTGCCGGGCTGACCATAAAGTACCACAGTATCTCCATCTCCGTGGAGCACTGCAGGCATAACTGCCAAATCTTCTTCTCCCTCTACCAATATTTTTTTAAACCTTTTGGTCTTGTCCTTGAAAAATCGCTCAATTGCGACCCAAAGCTCACCTGTTATCTCTGATTGGGGATTTTCAACTGTTGTCGTGTCATCGCAATCTATACCGTCGCCTATTTCTGCCCTTAAGTTCCTCCCATCAACTATTACTAGCTCAGGGTAAACTCCACGATCAATAAGGTTTTGAGAAACAACGTCCCCAACAGATATTACCCTCTTATTTTCTATCATAGGTAGAAGTCTACCCATAACGGATTCAACATCACCTTCAATAAGAAGCCCCATGGGAGATTTTAGTTCCAATCTTAGTTTTTCTGTGAGAACAAGAGCCATCTCTTTACTTCATCCCCTAACCTTTAGGGCATAGGCACCAGGGACATTGACTCCAATGGCCCTACCTATCTTTGATTTTTCAGGATCAATTATTACAACAATGCCGCTCCAGTTGTCAGTAGTCTTATCGTCTTTGCACACTGGACACATGCTTTCATTTAGGATTCTCTGGCATTTCTGGCATGCTACCCTCATTTTATCCCTCTTTCTTTTCTTCAGCTATCCATTCAAACTTCCCTAGGTAAGGCTGTCTCATGGTAAGTCCAATCTTTGCAGAGCCCCTTTTAAGAGATAAAGTTACAATTCTTCCCCTTATCTTGTCTCCGGCCTTTAATACTCTTCCACTTTCCTTTCCTGATAGGGTGTTATTTTTCTTATCGTAATTTATGAAATCGTTTGTAAGCTGTGATACGTGGACAAGTCCATCTATTGGGCCAAGCCTTACGAAAGCCCCAAACTCAGTTATTTCTTCTACTTCCCCTTCAACAACTTCGTATAGCTTTGGTAGGTAAGTTAAAGCCTCGAATACTGTGTCATAGTAGGCGCTTCCATCGCCTGGGACAATCTTTCCGTCCCCTATTTCAATGATGTTGTGGATAGCAAGGATAAACCCAAGGTCCTTATCCCATGTTCCTTCATACTGCCCCTGAAGGATTTCTGCTATGGATTGGTCAAGTTCGCCACCAAATTTGTTGGGTGGGACCCTTGCAGTATCCCTGATTTGTACAACTTTAAACATAATATAGTCACCTTAGAATATATGGTGAAATTCGTCCAAGTATATTTAAGTGTTTCTAAAAGCTTTTAACATCTAAAATCATAATTATTTTATGTTTTCTGCCACTCTCGTTGAAAATAGGGCCATAATCGATGACCAAGATGCTGTAAGTAAGATCCACAGAAAAAGAGGATTTGGGGAGCTCATAGATAAAAAATTGTACCTGACAGTTGTCGAAGCACTATACTTATCTGAGAGGGGATTGGTAAAAGTAATATCTGATAATAAAGAGATATCTTTTGAAGAGCTACTAAAGCTTGGAAGCAGTGAAGGGAATATTTTCGGGAAGTATGTTGTCTTTAAAGACCTAAAAGAAAAAGGCTATCACGTAAAAACAGCATTCAAGTATGGGTGTGCTTTTCGTATTTACAGAGGATCAATAGAAGAGGAGCATGCCGACTATATAATAGATGTTTTCATGGAAGGGGAAAAGATAGATGCCAATATACTTGCTGCCCATGTTAGAATTGCCCATTCTGTAAAAAAAGATATGATATTCGCTTTTGTTGATTCAGACAATGATATTACCTATTACCATGTGAAAAGGATGACTTTTTAACCAAAAATTTTAAAACATAAACTCAAGAAAACCATTTAGGTGAATTATTTGAAGGTCATGAAGGAGCGATGTCTTCTGTGCACTTGTTGTGCTTCTGTATGCCCAAATAACGGCATTGATATGACAGAAAATGAGATTATCTTTAATGAAAACTGCACAGAGTGTAAGATCTGTGTAAAGTCCTGTCCTGTGGGGGCGATTGAATGAAGAACTACAAATGTGACGTTCTAGTTGTAGGTGGAGGTCCTGCAGGAAGTAATGCTGCAAGGTATGCGGCAAAAGGTGCAGACGTAATTGTTATTGAAAAGAAGAAGGAAATCGGTGGACCTGTACAGTGCGCTGAGGGAGTTTCCCAGGGGCTCTTTGAGAAACTTGAAATGAAACAGAGCGATAGATATATTTCTACCAATATTGAATTTGTTAAACTTATTGCTCCAAACGGAACTGTCATAAGACTTGATGGTGAGAGGGTAAAATACTGGAAGAGTGGAATGATCCTCGATAGGGAAGTCTTTGACAAGGCCATTGCAAAGGAAGCTGCAAGAAATGGGGCAGACTTTTTGATGAAAACAAGATTTGTTTCTGCAAAGAGAAATTCTAATGGAGTTACAGTAAAAGCAAAACAGATGAACGAAGATATTCAAATTGACGCCAAAATTATCATTGGTGCAGATGGACCACCTTCAATCGTTGCAAAATCATTGGGGATGGATACAACTGTTCCATTAAGGTATCTTGAGTCTGGTATACAGTATTTAATGATGCCAATGGAAATTGAGCCTTGCATTGAGCTTTACTTCGGAGACTGCTATGCACCTGGTGGTTACTCTTGGGTGTTCCCAAAGGGAGATGATCAGGCAAACGTTGGGCTAGGAGTTCTTCCAGTAAAAGCAAAACAAACTGCTCAGTACTACTTAGATAAGTTTGTCGAAAGACCCAGGTTCAAAAAAGCAAAGATAGTTGAAGTAAACGCTGGTGCAATCCCAGTAAACGGCCCATTAAAAGAGCCATATATGGACAATCTATTGCTAGCAGGAGATGCGGGACGATTTGTAAATCCGCTCACAGGCGGAGGTATTCATACAGCCATAATAACTGGAAAACATGCAGGAGAGCTCGCAGCTGAAGCAATCGCCAAAGAGAACTACACAGGCAACTTCTTGAAGAAATACAACGACATGTGGAAGCCAGACATCTACGACGAACTTGACAAGTGTCTTAAAGCACAGGAAGCTTTTATGACGCTATCTGAAAAGGATCTCGATGCAATTGCTGAAACATTAAAAGACCTAAAGCTTGAGACAATTTCTACAATAAGCGTCCTTAAGGCAATAGTTTCAAAGAATCCCGGACTTCTATTGAAGCTTGGGAAGTTCATGTAACTTTTTTATTTTATAATTTATACTTTTATTATTCGGCAATTCCCTCATTTTAATTAATCAATTACCGAAAAAGTTATATTCTTAAAAAATTTTAATTAATTGGATAATCTAAATTAGTTTTAAACAGGGAGATAAATATGAAAAAAACGATAGCAATAGTGTTAATGTTTGTTATGCTAGGCTCTATTTTTGTTTTTGCTGTGAGCTCGCAATTTCCAGTTCAACAACTTTCATTTGAACAGATATTGACATATCAACCACCGGGTGGAACTTCTGGCTGTACCAATAGTAGACTTTTGTATGAAGGTAGTGGCGTTATACCTCTGCAAGAAACCGATTCAAGTACACAGCAGTTTACGCATGCCGTTTCTGTAGTCGTAAATAATAATCCTGCAGTTCATATGTGGGGAGAGATTCCGATAAAGCAAGGGTGCAATTACAGAGTAGAGGCGTGCGGAACATCAGTTGGAAACCCAGGTGACCATGCCGATGTGCGTTTAGGATTACTTTACCCAGAAGTTGAGCAGCTATTTGAATTTCCTGTTGATGTAGGAGAAGTTAAAGGAACTGAATGTGCTTCTTTCTATTGGAATCCCCACTATGGATACCCCATAGGCGTTAAAATATATTGGGAAGATGATGATGCCGTTGGAGAACCTTCCTTACAATACAACTTCAAGATATACGAAGAGTGTCCATGCAGTCTGCCTCCACTATACCCAAAAGTTGACATTGAACAATTCACAGTAACAGGCGGATCAACTATAATAAGGGATGGAAAGATTTTATCGTCATTTGAAATCTCTCCGGGAACACAGCAGACATTCATCCAGGTTGAAAACAGAGGATTCTTCACACAAAATGAAGCCATGATAAAGTTCATGGGACTCCCCAACGGTGTAACAGTAAATATTACTCCAGAAGCCCAGAAGATCAAAGCACACAATCTTGGAACATATTCTGCCATATTCACCGTAGACCCCAATGTGCCATCAGGAACTTATGACGTCACAATAGTAGCATACTCTTCAACTGGAACGTTCGACGTAATACAGTTTAAGTTTGTAGTTCCATAAATTTATTTTTTATTTTTAATTTATCTTTATTCTATAGCTTTTTTAGGTATTGTATATTTACAAGACTCTGCACCCATAGACATGCACTCTACTTCACGCACATCGTAGTCTTTTCCAGTCGCCCACTTCATCATACTTCTCCAAAAGCCGACCGGAGACCAGCATATACACTGGCTTGATTTATGATTCCCGCAGTAGAAACAGTTCTTTATTTCAATGTTAAAGGCATCATCAGTTTCAGTCATTATATGGGGCACGCCATAGAGATTTTCACTTTCCTTTAGAACTCTCTTTAGGATAAATCTAGCCTTCCCTTCATCATTCATGAACTTAGTTGCAAACCCAGCAAGTCCAAAAAGAGTTGGCTTTGATTCAAGGGCATAGTCAAAGGTTAATTTTCCCCACCTCATAAGAAGGGGTCTTGCAGCCTTTTCACCAAATAGTTCTATAACAGCACCCATAGCTCCTTTGAATCTATCCATGTCAAGAGTTGGCGTGTCATCATCAGGAGGCGGATTTTCTATAAAGTCATTTAACTTTGCCTGGGTAAGAAGCATCCTTAAACCCTTCTCGCCAAGCTGCTCTTCAACGCTCTTAAATATTATATTCAAAAGAGAACCAGGTATCTTATAGTCACTCATAATATTCAATACCTTTAGGGTGAGAGAATATAAAAGATTTTAGATTATCATCCAAATGGTAAAAATTAGTAATAAAAGAAAAGAAAATATTATTTAATTTCTAGTGCATGTTCTGCCGCAGTTTCTTATCTGTTGCTGTTGAGTGTTATTGTTTGGACATGTGCCTGTGCAGTTAGCTGGGTCACAGTCACCATCGCAGTCTCCGTTGCAATTACCGTTCCCAACACAGTCCCCTGCATTTGGGCATGTTGTCGTGTCTTGCGTTGGCCCTCTAAATGAGAGGACTGCACCGATGCTCACCATTGCAATCAAGAAAATGACTGCAAGGCCTATTATGTAATTTCTCTTCATAATAATCGCCGTAATATTAAGAATAAGCAGTCAATATATAAGGGATTTCCGAGATTATTCCCAAATTAACCCCAATTATAGGCTACCTGGATACCATCTTCCCGATGTTATAGGCCCTTTCAAGGATTATCCTCTTTTTTAGTATAGCACCTTTTTCACCAACTCCCGGAGCAAGCAATAAATCTGTTAGATTCATTTCTAGGTAACCTACACTTTTTTCAAATATCTCTACAGTTGCTAAAGCAGTCCTATCATCCTCCTCTTCAAAGGGGATCAAAGCAACTGCTTGCTTACCCCTTATTTTACCCCTATTTTCCGGGCAGTTGAAGTACACAAATCTATCAATAAACGCCTTCATTACGGCCGTTGGCCCGTACCAGTAGACAGGCGTCCCAAAAACAAGTATGTCAGAATCAATTATTTTTTGATAGAAGTTGTTCATATCATCTTTCTTAGCACATTCTAATCCTTTCCAGCATGCATGACAGCCATCACACTCCTTAATTGTAAAATCATTTAAGAAAATAGAATCAGTCTCTGCACCTTCGCTCTTTGCCCCTTCTAAAACTCTATTTACTAGAATGTGGGTGTTACCGTTCCTTCTGGGGCTTCCTATAATGCCTAAGATCTTCGCCATAATAACGATTTTTCATTTGGCTTCTTTATTCTTTCTGTATGAGAACATCTTATCGTAGTGGTCAACACCATACTTTTTGACAAGCTTATTTGTAATTTTCCTAATACCTTTTGAGTATTCCTTGTCACAATAGTCAGTCTGGTAAAGTGCTTCATACTTTGGGATTAGAGAGGGATCATAATCTTCTAAAAACTTTACCATCCGTTGCCTTGTTTCACCCTTGAAATTAAGAACATCGACTATTACATAGTCAACATTTAATCCTGAGAAAGTCTTTATCATCTCTTCTAAAGTTTCTTCATCATCAGATATGTAAGGGAGAACAGGTATCGCTGTAACACCTACAGTGATCCCAGCCTCTTTTAATTGTTTAATTGCTTCCAATCTCTTTTCAATTGAAGGGACTCTAGGCTCTATTTTGTCACTTAGGGATTGATCAAGAGTTGTTACAGTCATGCAGACATTAAGAAATCCTGTTTTTGAAATCTCTTCTAAGAGGTCAATATCCTTTAAAACTAGATCTGATTTTGTAGTGACTAGGAGTGCATTGTGGTGCTTCAAGAATACCTTTAATACCTTTCTAGTATTTCCAAACTCTTTTTCTGCCGGCTGGTATGGGTCAGAAACAGTAGAAACATTGACAGTGAGGTTCTTGTTCCACTTCTCTTTAGAGAACTCTCTATCAAGGGCTTCAGCCGCATTATCTTTAACTATAATCTTGTGAGAAAACTCTCCTGTAGGCATACCAAGGTATTCATGTGTGTATCTAGCATTGCAATATATGCAGTCATGCTCACAGCCCCTGTAGACATTGGATCCCCACCTAAATGGCAGAAACCAGACGTTAAGCCTGTGAAGCATCTTTTCTACTTCAACATGTTCGTAGACTACCTTTCCCATATACTCATCCGTCCATATCTTTTAGGGGCGCCATAAAACTGCCTGCAGTCCTCTTATCAAGCGGGGCCATATCTTTGCATATTTTAACGCTGACATTTTTATCAGATATAAAGTTTCCTATATCTTTTGCCTTCTTCTCAATCTCTGTTATATTAGGATGCTCCTCAAAAACAAATATTTTCACTACGGGGCTTGGCTTATCCTCAAAGTCCCAAACACCGATTATTTTGCCATTATTAATAATTGTTGTCGTTGCATTCCCAGACCTATCAAAAATATAGTTATAGTGTTCTTTGTCAAGGTACCTTTCCCTCTCCTTGTACCCCATTATATAAGGATCGAGATTTGGCAAAAGATTAATTTCTGGCTTAGTATTTTCTTTTAGACTTTTTAATAGATCCTTATCACTAGAAGAAATGAGGTATTCCCCAAGGCCAGAAATATTAACATAATCTATACCGTCTAAACTATCAACAATTCTCTTTACTTCAGTCTTTGGGAATCCTGCCCACCAGGAGACGTCAGTTACAGTCACTGGTCCAAACGAGGAAAGATATTGTTGCACCAATCTTTTTCTTGATTCTTCTTGGCTGTATTGATTTAGATTTATGTCAGGCAGGTACTCATCCATTCTAAAATATGTGTGGGCGTTACTCTTCCACCCGCCCTTAGATAGCCCTCTAACTAATATCCCAACATCACACATGTAGTTTATTATTGGGGATAAGTTAATTTCTAGATTGAGCCCTTTTTTTATTTCGCTTGCATTCATGCCTTTATTTCCTAGAAGAGAGAGAATAGCTTCTGAAATCTTTTCATACTCATTTTCACTTATACCCATATATTTGTAATATTTTTCTGAATTAATCTGTATCACTTCTTTAGTTGCAGAAAAGGCGATAGATACATTTTCCTTTGGGATAATGTGGACGGTCTTCCTAATGCACCTGATCTTAACAAGCCTTTTCTCTATAATTTCTCTATCCAGGGAGTCTTTGCTAAAATTGTTCATTCTGTTAAAAAGTGATAGATAAGGGGTGCCCGAATTTGTTGCATGGAGGCCCCAGATATCTTTTGTAATTTCGGAGATATTTTGGATTTTAGATTCACTTGAGAGGTGCTGCTTTCTCATAAGAAAATTGTTAATTTGGGATACATGGTATTCAGTCATTTAGCTACATTTATTTTTCTAGTTTAATATTTTAACTCTTATTTTAGGACTAATGCCGAAGATGGAGTTAGGCAAATGTTTATATATCTCTGGAACTCTGTCTAGTAAATACAATGGTGATAACTATGAAGAAAATATTTGCTATAATAATAAGCTTACTATTCGTAGTAAGTGTTTTTGGAGTAGCTTCAGCAATGGCAGGGGACCCATGTAAATATGAAATTATTGGCCCAGAGTCTGTCCAAGTTGGGGATACATTCCAAGTCAAGTTGATGCAAAATGGTTGTTGTTGGGGAAATAATGGAGGAGTAAAGGGGGCCCTTGAACAATTTTGTACGCAACCAGGATGCGAAGGGTATGATATTATACCTGGTGGATATCTTTTTACATACAAAGCATTAAAAGTAGGTACTTACGAGAAATTGTTTTATGTTGGGTGTTTTGAAGATGAAAGAGTCTACTATGGCGTAACTGTAACCCCAAGGGAATACCCAATGTTCTCCTTCATGAAGATACTTGGATTTGGTAAGAATAAATAAATTTAATTTTTTATTAACTACTTTTTCAATTATTTTTAGTAAAATCTTTAATTTTAACTAGTTTAGGGTATCTAATTCAAGTTCATCGAATATATTTGGATGCAATATAAAGACCAACTACACTCCCAACGACAGCCCCTATCAAAGAGCTCCTGAAATACCCACCTATAGTATATCCTAAAAATGTCGCTATAGCAACTACCAGATAATCTACAATCTTGTTTGAATCATATTTTCGAGCCATTTTTTCCCACCAGTAATATCTGGGAATTATAATATTTAACATTAATCTGCACGATTTACTATACTCTTATTCTTGTAAACGTTATAACAATTCTTGCCTTCTCATTAAGAGGGCCTGATAAGACGGTTATTAATTTCTCTATAACTTTAGCATATCTTTAAATATTAGAGAATTTATTTTAATTAAATACAATGGTGATAATTATGAAGAAATTATTTGTTATATTGGTATCCTTACTATTCGTAGTAAGTGTATTTGGTGTTGCTTCTACGATGGCAGATATAAGGTTTTCAGCTGTTGCAGCTCCTGAAACAGTAAAAGTTGGAGAATTGATAACAGTTACAACTAACTATCCTTCAAGCCTAGACCCGGCTATAATAGCAGACGGAGATAAGCCCAAAGGCGATGCCGTTTTAGTATCAAGACCTGCCACCTCATTTTCAAAAGGTCTTTTCCCAGTTGAGCAAACTTTCACATGGATTTACAGAGCAACAGCTCCAGGAACTATTAAATTTGATTTTGGCCCTCCAACTTCAGCAAAAATAAATGGAAATATAGTTTCAAATCCAGTGACAATAACTTCAAACTCCCTTCCAATGTTTAAATTCATGAAGATACTTGGATTTGGGAATGAATCAGCATAAAATAATTTTCTTTTCTCTGTTCTATTTTTATATTTCTTAATTTCTTAGTAAGACTTATATTTGTTATATCTTAGCTATTTCTATTAAGAAGACCTGATAAGATGGCTATTGATTTTTCTAAACTTAAGCAGATTGACAGTAAAACTGCACTTGCCCTTTTCATCACTTTGATATTCTGGGCATCAGCCTTTGCAGGCATTAGGGCAGGACTCAAAGCTTATGAGCCAGGGCATCTTGCGCTCCTTCGATTCCTAGTTGCATCAGCATTCTTAGCTATTTACGCATCTTATAAGAAGATTAACTTACCAAAGAAAAAAGACCTGCCAATGATCATAGCTGTTGGTTTTTTTGCAATTACAATATACCACTCTTTTCTTTCATATGGGGAGGTCACAGTCACCGCAGGTGCTGCAAGCCTCATAATAGGCTCTGGCCCAATCTTTACTGCGATGCTAGCAACACTGCTTCTCAAAGAGAAGCTGAAATACCTTGGGTGGATTGGAATCTTTATCAGCTTTTTTGGAGTGGGCCTAATTTCCATAGGTGAAGGCGGAGGATTTAGCTTTGACCCAAGGGCTATATTGATCCTGATTGCCGCATTTTCAACAAGCCTTGCATTTGTCTTACAAAAACCACTTCTTAAAGATTATAAATCGGTAGACTTCGCATCATACACAATATGGGGTGGGACACTATTCTTACTTGTATTTCTCCCTGGCCTCTTCACAGAAATTAAAACAGCACCAATTGAATCAACACTTGCAATTGTATACCTTGGTATATTCCCAGCAGGCGTATCCTACTTAACATGGACTTATACATTAGCCAGGATGCCAGCTTCAATTGCGACAAGCTTCCTTGCTGTTTCGCCATTTCTATCAATCCTGATTGCCTGGGTTTGGCTTGGCGAGATACCTGGCTCACTTTCCATAATAGGTGGAATAATTGCAATACTTGGCGTGACGCTTGTCAATACTAAGGGAAGATAGATTCCTAATAACGGGTCATTAAAGTTATATATTTTTACTAACTCTTTTAAAATGCGAGATATCAATGGGTAGATTTGATTTTATACAGCTTTCAAAATTTGAATCAAGATCATCCCTAGCTTTGGCTATATATTTAATCTTAAGTGCATCTTCTTATCCCGCAATCAGGGCCGCACTTCAATTCTATCACCCTCCGCATCTAATCCTCTTGAGATTTATATCTGCGTCTTCGATACTTTTGATCTATGCTATAATAAAAAAAACACCTCTCCCAAAAAAGAAAGATATCCCGGCAATAATTGCACTGGGTTTTGTGGGGCTCGTTCTAAATCAGCTGTTTGTTTCATTTGGCGAAGTAACTATAAAAGCTGGAACTGCAAGCCTGATCGGGTCTTTAAGCCCAATCTTCACTGCAATATTTGCCACCTTTATTCTAAAAGAAAAACTAGAAAAGATAGGCTGGATTGGCATCTTTATTAGTTTTTTTGGCGTTGCCCTCATAGCCTTTAAAACTGGAGGGGGATTCACAATAGCCCCAGGAGCGATCTTCTTAGTTCTGGCGGCAATTTCAAATGGCGTATATTATGTATTTCAAAAACCCTTTTTTAAAAAATATCCATCGCAGGATATTGCAACATATGCAATCTGGTCTGGAACTTTATTTCTACTGTTCTTTCTACCAAATCTTATCTCCGATATCAAAGCAGCCCCAATAACTTCCACAATATCTGTCGTTTATTTAGGTGTTTTCCCACTTGCAATAGGTAATATCTTCTGGAGCTATGTTATATCAAAGATGCATGTGTCAATAGCTGCAAGTTTTATTTCTTTGATCCCCATACTATCAATAATTATCGCCTGGATTTGGCTCGGTGAGTTCCCTGCGTTATTGACCCTTATTGGTGGCGGTTTTGCGATTCTTGGAACAATCTTAGTCGATACAGAAGGAAAGTATCCCCATTTCAAACACTAATATTTTTATTCTTTTGCTACGATTATATACTCATGAGACACTATAAAATAAAACAGATTGATGCATTTACAGACAGACCATTTGGAGGAAACCCTGCGGGAGTTGTTCCTTTCGCAGATGGATTATCAGATAAAGAGATGCTTTCTATAGCAAATGAGATGAACCTATCTGAAACAGCCTTTATTTTGGATAGCGATACAGCCGACTTTAGAATAAGGTGGTTTACCCCAAAGAAAGAGGTCCTTTTCTGTGGCCACGCCACTGTTGCAAGCCTTCATGCCCTAGCCCAAGATGAAAAGTTTGGGATGGATATCGAGGGGGATTACTCCTTCAAAGTTGAAACGATGATAGGGGTAATAAAAGTTGAGGTAATCAAATCAAATGGCAAGATAAACATAATTTTGCATTCCCCTAAAATAAATCTTGCAAGAGAAGAGATTGAAAGACTTGAGTTCTTTGAGGCCTTAAAGATAAAGGAAGATGATCTTGATTTGAACTACCCAATAATGAGAGAAAAAAACCTTGACTACCTTTACGTCCCTGTCAATAATCTTGAAACACTAAAAAACATAGACTATGACTACTCAAAGCTGGAGAAGTTCTGCGAGAGGTATAACTTCCCAGGTGTAATGCTCTTTACAACTGAGACATTTGACAAAGACTCTAAAGCGCATTCAAGGTTCTTTGCCCCTCTTTTTGGCGTTAAGGAAGACCCAGTGACTGGTTCTGCACAGGGGCCTCTTGGTGCATATCTCCTAATAAGTGGCATCCTTGAATTTAGCGGAAATGAGATTGATATAAAATCTGAGCAGGGCGACATCATGGGAAGGCCTGGGAGATTAACTATTAATGTAACAAAGGATGAGTATGGATACTTTTCGTCTAAATTAATAAGTACCGCCGTTACAGTTTTAGAAGGAGAGATTTACCTTCCTTAACTTTTTATTCAATTACCCTGCCAAAGATATAGCAGTCCTCGCCGCACCACTGCTTTTCCAGTAAGAACTGCTCTTTAAACCCCATCTTGTCGTAGAATCCGATTGCATTGTAGCGCTTTAAGCTCCAGCACCAGAGCTTTTTCACATGTTCTTTTCTGCAGAGATCGATAGTGAAATCTATCAGGGCCTTACCAACGCCCTTCTGTGAAGTTATCAGCGCATCTATCTCGCATGACTCTTCAATCATTAGTAAACCTATAGCACCAACTATTTTGCCGTCATCAATTGCAATATAGTAGTTGCCTTCTTCAACTAGAGGCATAATCTTCTCTACTTCAGAAAAAGAATACTCTTCTGTGTCAAGCCCTTTTAGGAGGGCTGATAGCTCTTTGGCATGGGATTTTGTGGCCTTCACTATTTCCATAAGAGGATACTCATCTGATTTGGTATTAAAGCTTTTGATGGCATAACAAACTAGAAGGAGAGAAGGGATTTATCTTTTGTATGGGTGAAATATAAATACTATTAATTCCTATTTTACTCAAAACTAATGGAGAGAACTATGAACCGCAGAAGAAGATTAACAAACAACACAAATGACTGGGATTGCGGGGTCCAAGCAATTGAAAACTTAAAACGTATTGCTAGGACTAAAAAGAGAATTCTTCCTCATAAAGCAGGTATAATAAAACATGAGGGGGTATTGGAGCCTATAAAATATGCTAAAGCTTTGAAAAGTATCCCCAAGGTCAAAAAAGTAAAGGTGCATAGAAAGCCCAAAGTAGATGTGATTGTCGAGTGGCTAGATAAAGATAAACCTGCTGGCAAAACACAGAATGTGGCAATAGTCCACTCAAAGATAGAAGATGAGGAAGACTCTCATTACTGGCTTGCATACAAACTAAACAAAGGGAAAAAAAGCTTGATGGCTGCAAATTTTGATGATCATGCCCCTATTAAGAAAGTTTCACTCCACAGGTTAAAAAAGAAGGATATTAAGATAAAGAGAGTCTATAAAGTGAAGATTGAGAAATAGGGAAATGGTTACTATGGATAGCTTGGAATTGTTTGAAAAGATAAAAGAATTTATTGAAATATATTAAACATCATTTCTCAATAGAATTAATAAATTTTAATGCTTCTACAATTTCTTCTAATTTTTTTATATTCTCTTCTAGAGCAGGAATATATGCTACTGTTGAATGATTATCAAAATAATCGTAAATTGAATCATAGATCTTTTCTAATTCCTCAATTTCTTTTTCTGGAAATACTTCATAATCTACATTTTGATTTTTGAACACATCTCCATTGTATATGGCAATGTAAAGTTTCATGAAACACTAAAGATTTATTTGTATTAGTCTATTGTCTTAGCCAAACAGAAGAAAAGATTATATTCTTAAATTAAAATATCATTAATATAGAGGTATAATATGGCAATAAATAAGAGAGGTATAATTGAACTTATATTTGACTATTGTGAAAAAAATAATAATTATGTTTTTGATAATGAATTAATTAAAAAAATAGTAATGGATAGTGGTTCTAAAACTAATCCTTATGACATGACTAAAATAGATCATATCTCAAAATTACCCAAAATACTATTAGATAAAGACTATTTTATAGCCCACATTGGGTCTGGGAAACATATGTTTGTTAAAGGTATTTCTAAAATATATCACAAATTTGAATCTATTAAAGAAAACGAAATTGAAAAGTGGGCTTATGTTCCAAGTATACTAAATGATTACTCTATTTCTGAGAGTAGCGTTTTATCACTTTGTTTTAATCAAAGAATAATGCATGACTTTTTGTATAAAGATGTATCTTGTAGTCCAAAGATGTATAACAGTGAAAGAAAACGAGGAATTAACTTCTCTTATAACATAGAGAGTATCCCTATGAAATTTGAGAATCTACAAACAGAAATAGATTTAACAATAGAAATGAATGGGAAGGTAACTGTATTTGAAGGTAAAAATACAAAAAATTCTTACGAATGGATTGACAACTTTAATATATACCAATTGTATACACCATTTAGATATTATCATGAACTAAAAGAAAAAAATAAATTAGATATAAGTGAAATAACTGCTTGCTATTTAATCCGCCAGAGAAAAGACAATGGGTCCTATGTCAGACTATATAACTATACCTTTAAAGATCCTTTAGATATTACCTCTATTAAAGTCCTTAAAAAAAGAGAATATAGGGTATTAAGGGAGTTAGATGAAAATTAAATATGAAAATAGAATTTTTCATAATGACGTAATGAACGTCTTAAAAAATATGCCTGATAAATCAGTGGACATGATATATAGTGATCCTGATTACAACGTAGGCATCAAATATAATGATAAATCTTATACTCGTAATTTCAATGAGTACATACAATGGTATATTGAACTTGCTCAAGAATCCTTTAGAGTTCTAAAAGATGATGGGAACATGTTTTTTATTAACTATCCCAAACAAAATGCCAACTTGAGAGTAAAATATTTAGATGAAGTTTGTCATGAAGTAGTGGATTATGTATGGGTCTACAATACAAATGTAGGCCACTCCCCAAAAAAATTTACTAGAGCCCATCGAAGTATTTTGCATTGTAGAAAAACTAAAAATAATAAATGGTTTAAGAAAACAGTTGCTGAGCCATATAAGAATCCAAAAGATAAAAGAATATTACAAAATATTTCAAATGGATCTTCGGGAAGAATGCCATATTCATGGTTATATTATGATTTAGTAAAAAATGTATCAAAAGATAAAACTATTCATTCTTGTCAAATACCCTTAGGATTAGTTGAAAAACTAATTTTGGCTTCAACTTTACCAAATGATTTAATATTTGTTCATTTTGGCGGATCTGGAAATGAGGTTATATTGGCAAAACAGTTGGGTAGAAAATATGTATCTGCAGAGATAGATGAAATATACTATAATATGATATTAGATAGAATTAGATTAGATGGAGATATTCCAGCCAAATACAAATTGCCCATAAGAAATAAAAACTATGAAAAAGAAGCTAAAGTAACAGTATAACTTACATTTAACAGACTATTTGAGTTAATTATATATATCAAATCATATTTCTAGTTCCGTGAAACTTAAATTTTATAGTCATAGATTTGCAGAAGAAGTTTTGAAAAGCCCAAAATATATAGATTATTATAATATGGTAATCTCTATCTTTGAAAACTGCCCTGTATTTATTCTAGATAAACCAAAATATCGCCATAGAGGAAGAAAAAACTTAATTTTCACGACTGATCAATCTAAGATAAATGATTATGTCAAAGAACGATTTAGACTTTATAATTGGGAAATTGAACCTTTAATTACTAATGATGATTTGACTAAAATAAAGGCAGATTACAAAAAAGATAGAATTCAAATCGAAGTTCAATTTGGAAATATGGCGAGATGGTATGCGGACATTTTTAAATTTCAGATATCCTATTCATTAGATGAAATAGACCTAGGAATATCTGTAATCCCAACTCAGATTTTTGCAAAAACTATCGATGAAAATGTAGCATTTTTCGAAAGAGTTATACGGGAATTAAGATATGCTAAGATGTCCGTTACCATACCTTTATTGATAATAGGTTTGGACATGGACTAGTTTGTATTTTCTACTGCCAAAGTAAATTGGAATAGAATTAAAAGGTGCCGGGGGCGGGATCCGAACCCGCGACCTCACGGTTTCCCAGCCTTGTTTCATGCTTATGAGCCGTGCGCTATAACCAGGCTAAGCCACCCCGGCAGGTGAGATTAAATGAACTATGGCCCAACCTTTTTAAGATTTGCTATTTGGGCTATATTTTTTTATTATACTATATAAATTTAATAATCTTATATAAGGCTCAGTAATATATCGATTTTTCACTCATTTGAAAGTCACAATATACTCTTTATAGATCTTCATCCAAAATCCACCTTCTCTAAAATTACACAAATTATAAAAATCTCTACCCAACCTTTAATGAACAAAGAACAGATAGAATCCTGAATTGAGAAGTATTTCAAATCAAGGGTGGGAAAAGACCCAAAAATCCGTAACGCCTTTCTATTTGTCCACTTCGATAGACTAGATGCGTATCTTATCGGGAATCTAAATAACCTCGGATACAAAAGAAAGGGATAATCCTCATATTTAAGGTTGTTATTGATATGCTTAGAAAATAGAACAATAAAAATTAAAGAATAAATAAAAATATACTTATTCAAATTATTGGCATGAACCACAGTTTGGCTTGTGCATTCTGTATGGATTGTGTGATGGTGTATCAATGCACCAGCTTGCTGAAATAACTGCTCCGGCAAGCTTGTGGAATCCAAGTTCAGTTTTTCCAAAGTTGTTTGTAGCATCGTCTTCAGCAGCCAAGCCTTCAACATCGTTGCCATTTGCAAACTCAACAGCTGCTTTTTCAAGTGCAAGTTGGGCCTGCTCGTCATTAACTGCATTTGCAAACGTGTCTTCATTTGCACCAGCTATTGCGCCGATACCCATAGATGCGATTAATGCAACTGCAATAAACAAGGTAAAAATTTTCTTCATAGTTTAACCTCCTTGTTAGGCTAATAAATCTTGATTTGTCCGTTATATATAATTGTTGTGTAAACCTTTTAATTAGAAGTATAAATAAGGCTTATCCAATCCTAAAATCTTAAAATAAGTCCAATAATGTTTCACATTGTTTTATTTAGGTTAATTTGAGCTTAGAAAAGAATAAAAAAATAAATTAATTATTGCACAACGAACTCAAATGTTATCTTGTCAAACATGCCGTTGGGCGAGTACGCCACCATTGTTACTTGGTATGTACCTGAAGGGACGTTTGGCCCTACAGTAAAATTGGCTGAATAGGTACCGATATTGTGGGCGTTTATCTTTTGCGTTTCTGGAGCTATCTCAACTGTTATCCCTTCTGGGAGTCCTTCAAACTTTAATCTTGTATCGTTTTGGGTAAAGAATCCTCTGTTTTCTACTTGTAGTAATACCTGTTGGCTTCCTGGTGTCATCTGGAATTTTGAGATAACCTTCCCGTTCTGGATAACTGTTGGACCACCTGCAACTGAGAATGTCTCTATGTCTATCTTTGGGTAGAGCGTGGTCGGAAGTGCTTTTTGTTTATAGCAGTCGTAACAGCAGCATTCCCATATCACTACTTCCCCTTCTAGAGGATCCCCACAATTTTGTATTTCAATTCTTACAATATCTGGAGCTATAGGTATGGAAGTGCACCACTCATTAGGGCCAACTTGATTCGGCAAAGTAACAGATATAGGGCCTTGATCCCCATAAATACGGATAGATAAACATGGGGTGGTGGGGCTAGTCACACATATTTGGAGTCCCCTGGGAGGGCATATCCCAACTTGGCCAGCACCATTCGTTATTCCATTCGGACCTTCAGGGATTATGCAAGGGCAAGGGCTCTTGTAATAGCAAGTATATTGATATTGTGGGATGTCTATAACTGAAAAATCGGCCTCGAGACCTATATCGTTGAGTTGACCTATTGGGGCTGCAATTGTTGCCATCCCTAGAATAGGCCCTTGTTTGACAGGAGGGCATGCGGTAGGGGGTATATTAACGGAAACAATTTGACGTTGGGCCAATGTAAATGTTCCTATCGAATAATAATCCGGGACACAATAGTCATTGACTATGGAGGCTCCGGGCTGTATTCCTTCTGGAATTATTTGTACCTGAATAGGTGCAGAAATTCCAGGTAAAATAGAAATCATAATTGCCATTACAAGGACAAAAGTAAGTATTTTCTTCATAAAAACACCATGATAAATACTTCGTATATTTTTTTATCCTTTTGCCTTCTATTGCGAAAAATGTTGGATTGATCTAAAATCAATCTTCAAAAAAAAGAATAATTAAATTTTAAATTTATTCTAGTACTTGTACTGAGTAACAGATACTGCAGTATGGCTTGTGTGGTCTGTAAGGTGTGTATAATCCTGGGCACCAACTAGCTGTGATAACAGCTCCAGAAATCCTCAAGAACCCAAGCTGAGTCTTCCCAAAGTTGTTTGTAGCATTATTCTCTAAAGCTAAGCCTTCAACATCATTTCCTTGGGCAAACTCTAAAGCTGCCTTTTCAAGTGAAAGCTCAGCCTTTTCGCTAAGGACAGCCTCTGCAAATGCATCCTCATTGGATCCAGCAATAGCAATGATTGCAATGGAAAAGATCATTATGAGCGAAATCCCTAAACTCAAAATTCTTTTCATCTATCTCTAAGCCCCCTTTTTTTCACCGTATTTAATGCGTATAGCTAGTATTTATAGTTGTGGTGTAAACCTTTTTTTTTCTTCATCAATTAAAAACTATTGATAACTCAAATTATAAAAATAAGGCCAGAGACGTTTCACAATCTTTCACTTGACTTAGAAAAATAGAATAATAAAAAAATAAAGTAAAATTATGTAGCATCAACACATATTCCAATGCCTACGTGGGTAAATCCTGCACTTGGACCACAGTTTGAGCAGTATGGTTTGTGCATTCTGTAGTAAGCGTGTGCCGGTGTGTTAATGCACCAGCTTGCAGATATTACAGCACCGGAAATCCTCAAGAATCCAAGCTGAGTCTTACCAAAGTTGTTTGTTGCATCTTCCTCAGCTGCGACACCTTCAACATCGTTACCGTTAGCAAACTCAATCGCAGCCTTTTCTAATGCCAATTGAGCTTCTTCGTTAATTACTGCATTTGCAAATTCATCTTCTCCAGCACCAGCTATTGCGCTGATACCAAAGGATGCGATCAAAGCAACTGCAATAAACAAGGTCATAATCTTCTTCATAGCGTAACCTCCTTGTTAAGCTAATACATTTTTATTTGTTCCTTATATATAGTTGTTGTCTAAACCTTCAATTTCAGATAAAATTAAAGTCTAAATAAACCCCAGAAATTAAAAATAAGGCAAAAGATGTTTCATATTGTTTTATTTAAATCAAATATTACCTTAAAAATAGAAAAAATATTAATTAAAATATATAATATATTTAGTTAGGCGTACATATAGTACACAATGGCTTGTGCATTCTGTATGTTGGATGCGATGGTGTATCAATGCACCAGCTTGCAGAAATAACTGCTCCGGCAAGCTTGTGGAATCCAAGTTCAGTCTTTCCAAAGTTGTTTGTAGCATCGTCTTCAGCAGCCAAGCCTTCGACATCGTTGCCATTTGCAAACTCAACAGCTGCTTTTTCAAGTGCAAGTTGGGCCTGCTCGTCATTAACTGCATTTGCGAAGGTATCTTTGTTTGCACCGGCTATTGCGCCGATACCCATAGATGCGATCAATGCAACAGCAATAAACAAGGTCATAATTTTCTTCATAGTTTAACCTCCTTGTTAGGCTAATAAATCTTCATTTGTCCGTTATATATAATTTTTGTGTAAAACGTCATTTTATCATAAAATTAAAGGTTAATTAAGAATTAAATTCTTAAAATAATCTCTCCAATGTTTTACAAAGTTTTATTTAGTTATAATTTTAAATTTAAATTAAAAATAAGTATAAATAAGGATTGAATCAATTAAATATGTTCTAAATATCCTTTTCTTATCTAATTACTACTTTTACAATTCTTCATCAACTTTTTAATAAAACTTATATATAAAGAAAAGAATTATTATTCATGATTAATAAAAAATTCTTTACTTTAGTAGTTTCTTTTATCATTGTATTAAGCATGGCTTTAATACCAATCTCAGCACAGCAGGACGTCTATATAATCTCAAACAATATAGATATCGTAGCAAAACCTATCTTAGAAGACTATTTCAGGGGATTTGGTCTTTTCCCAGAATTTCTAGCCCCTGAAGATATGGCTCAGATAAAAGGCGTAAAACTAGTTGTTATCCTTGGTGGGCCAGATGCCCCATTTGGAACTGGGCCCTTAGTAAGTAAATATCTAGACTCCCTTGAAATGAGCTTCATAAGGCAGCCAGGGCAAAAATTTGCTTTTATCAAGCCGGACCCTTACGGACACGCCGATAAAGTCATAATCATTGCAGGCTCAGAGCGTGAAAAGACCTATGAAGAAGTTTTTAACCTTGTCAATGGGTCAAACGTTAGCTTTGAAAATGAAGTAAAACAAGCTGCCGAGGGAAGGGTCAGCATAAGGGATCTTCCGTTAGTCCTTGCAAGCATATCTTATACTACAGAAACAGTTGATAATCTCGGTGATATTAAACTCAAGATGCAAAACTACGGTCAGGGAAAGGCGACTAATGTGATAGTAGAGATATCAGAGGACTACTATTCTAATTTTACACTTGTTAGCACTGAGCCAGTTGTAAAAGTTGAAGGAAACAAATTCTACATTGGGGAACTTGACCCAAGTGAAGTGCTTGATTTCCAAATTCACTTAAAGGCAAAGCAGAGCGGCGTTTATTCTGGAACTATCTCATACACTCACGATGCACTTGAGACATATGCTACGATAAGGGATATCACGACAAGAGTTCCTTAATATCTATTTGAGGCGAATTCATTGAAAAAAGGGTATAGATTAATTTGTTCTCTATTAATATTGTTAGCTGTAGCTTCTATTTTTAGCTGCTGCGTTGGGCAAAAGACAGTTCCAACTGGCTCAACGTCTCAACAATCAACAACTACCCAAACGTCAGATTCAACTTCACAGAATCAAGATACTACCTCACAAACAGGCACACCCTATCTACTTGCATCCATATCCTATGACATAGAGACAGTTGATAGGAATAATCATATCTACCTCTCTATTGAAAACTTTGGTAAGGGCACAGCAAAAAATGTCGCCGTGATAATATCAAACGACTACTACTCAAACTTTACTCTACAGAGTGTGGATCCTGCAATAACTGTAGAAGGAAACAAATTTTTTATAGGAAATATTGATGCTGGTGAGAAGTTTATTTTGAACATTTATCTCAAGGCAAATCAGAGCGGAGTTTATACAGGGACTATTTCATATACCTACGATGGATTGGAAACAAGCGGGAAGATAAAGGATCTCACAACAAGAGTTCCATAAATTATCATGAGATATTTTACCTTAAATTATTTATAATGGAGAGGATTTTCTTTATTGATGACTAAAAAATATAATGTCCTCATTGAAAAAGATGAAGATGGGTACTATGTATCAGAGGTTATAGATTTACCTGGATGTCATACTCAAGCTAAGACTATTGAGGAGTTAATCGATAGAACGAAAGAAGCAATAAAGGCTTACCTTGAAGTTGAAACTCAAATCGATTATTCTCCTAAATTTGTCAAAGTTCAAGAAATAGAGGTATAGTATTTGCCAAATACGCCGAAAATATCTGCTAAAGAACTTTCAAAAATAGTCCAAAAGTTAGGATTTTCTACAGCCATACTGCCGGGAGTCATATGGTATACAAACATGGCGACGGCAGAGTCATAGTTATACCAAATCATCCTGGCGAAAAGATAGGAACTGGACTTTAACTAAAAATTATAAAAAAAAGATTTAAACATGTCAAAAGAAGAATTTTTTAAATTACTTTAATCTTAATAATTCTCTTTCTTTTTTATTAAATCAATTAATTTTTACTGCTATATTCTCAATAGATATAGAAAAAGTTAAATAGAACAATATCTTTCAGTAAGAGTGAGTTTCTAAGGTGAAATTAATGAAAAAAGAAGGTAAACTACTTGGACTCTTGATAGCATTGATAATGCTGTCATCCGTTTTTAGCGGTTGTGCTGACCAGGGAACAACAACCCCTCCAAGCACAACAGACGCAACTTCCAAATATGGGGGTACATTAGTCTTTGGTTCCAGTGGTGATGCAGTTAGACTCGATCCAGCTGATGTCACAGATGGTGAATCAATACAGAGGATGGACAACATACATGAGGGACTCGTCATGTATGAAGAGGGAACTACAAGTATAAAACCTGCTCTTGCTACTGAGTGGACAATCTCAGAAGATAAGAAAACAATTACATTTAAGCTTAGAAAAGGCGTCCAATTCCACAAAGGATTTGGAGAGATGACCGCAGATGACGTCGTATTCTCTTTTGCAAGACAGTATGATGTAAACAACTGGTACCATGACAAAGGGGAATGGGCATACTGGGGTTACATGTTCAGCGACATTGAAAAAGTTGAGAAGATAGATGACTACACAGTTGCAATTCATATGACTAAGCCAAACTCTTCGATGATGACAAGCCTTGCAATGTTCACTGCTGATATAGTAAGTGAAAAAGCAGCAAAGCAATATGGAGACGATTACTTCAAAAACCCAGTTGGTACAGGACCATTTGAATTTGTCGAGTGGGTAAAGGATGACCACATCACCTTGAAGGCATTCGAGGGCTACTGGGGAGGAAGGGCATACCTTGATCAGGTAATATTCAGGGTTATACCAGACCCCTCTGCACGTCTTATGGCCTTACAGGCAGGTGAAGTAGATGGAATGGAATACCCAGACCCATCACAGCTTGAGATAATCAAACAAAATCCAAACTTGCAGCTTGTTTCTCAGGCGGGTATGAATGTTGGTTACATTGCCCTAAACTGTGGGGAAGGCTATGTCGACAAGAATGGTAACTACCAGTGGGACGATGGAGAAGAAGTCGCAGTTCCAGGAGAATTTGAACCATTCAAAGATATCAGGGTAAGGCAAGCTATCCAATACGCAATTAATAAAGAAGCAATAGTAAAGAATCTTTACAATGGAGCAGCAACTGTTGCCGTTCAAGGAATGCCACCAGGGCTACTCGGATACAATTACGACATTGTAGGATACCCATACAACCCAGATAAAGCAAAGCAATTATTGAAAGATGCAGGTTATGAAAATGGATTTGAAGTAACACTCTGGCACATGGGTTCAACCTCAAGACCATACTTCCCAGAACCAACTGGAATAGCAGAGGCGATACAGAGCGACCTTTCAAAGGTTGGAATAAAGGTAAATCTATTCACTGAAGACTGGGGAACATACTTACAGGATGCAGAAGCAGGGAAGGCACCAATGATAATGCTCGGATGGTCCGGCGACAATGGTGACCCAGACAACTTCTTAAATGTCCTATACTCTGACCACGTCTGCACAGTTGGCAGTGCTGGTAACTACGGCTTTAAGAGGAATGCGCCACTACAAAAAGTTTTGAACAATGCCCTCTTGACATTCGACCAAGAGCAGAGGGATACACTCTACAAGCTTGCAAACAAGATGATTGTAGACGAATCCACACACGTATTCATTGCACATGCAGACCAGAATTTAGCCTTTAGGTCAAACATAAAGGGTTTCGTGATACACCCAACAGATAGGAAGTTCTTTTATCCAGTATATAAAGAAAAATAAATTAATTTTTATTTTCTTTTTTTTTGGAGATTAAAAATGAAGGAGTATATACTAAAAAGATTGGGATTATTGGTCATAGTCCTTTTTGGAGTGTCCATAATCACATTTAGTTTAGTTAGGCTTGCTCCGGGAGACCCTGCAGTTCATCTTGCCGGAGAGCACGCTTCACCTCAAGTTTTAGAAAACATAAGGGAGAAATACCATCTTAATGATCCAATATACGTTCAATATTTCTATTGGCTCAGGATGGCTATACAAGGAGATCTTGGAAGGTCAATAGAGTCCCGTGACCTTGTTACTAACGAGATAATAGAACGACTACCTATGACCCTAGAGCTTACTCTTTTTGCAATTATTATAGCCACTATAATAGGCATTATTGCCGGCGTTATATCTGCAGTTAAGCAGTATTCAATAGCGGATTATGGGGTCATGCTAGGCGCTCTCTTTGGTGTGTCCATGCCAGTATTCTGGCTAGGGCTTATGTTAATCTATATATTTAGTATACAGTTAGGGTTAACTCCGGTAGGGGGTAGGCTTTCAATAGGTATAGAGCTTCAACGGATTACTGGGATGTATGTCCTTGATAGCATCCTAACATTGAATTGGCCTGCATTTGTTGACTCTATTGAACATCTGATACTTCCAGCATTTGCTCTTGCAACAATACCAATGGCAACTGTTGCAAGGATGACCCGCTCATCAATGCTTGAAGTTTTAAGACAGGATTTTATTAGAACTGAAAGGGCAAAGGGTCTTTCAGAAAGAACTGTAGTATACAAGCATGCAGTGAAAAACGCCCTGATACCCATAGTTACTGTCATCGGGATGGAGATAGGATTACTTATGGGAGGGGCGGTCTTAACAGAAACTATCTTCACACTTCCTGGACTTGGGAAGTATATCACTGATGCGATACTTGCCTATGATTACCCTGTGGTCCAGGGATTCACCTTATTCTTTGCAACTCTTTTTGTCATTGTTAATCTAATTACAGATATTGTCTATGTGTATATTGATCCGAGAATTAAGTATGAGGGATGAGATGGAGAAGGGATTACCAATAAAACCAAAGCAGCGTACAAGGGCCGAGATAACAATCAAGCAGCTTAGGAAGAATAAGACTGCCATGATTGGTCTTGGGATGCTCATTGTTATATTCATACTTTGTTTTGGCGCCCCTATATTTGCTCCACACAATCCTACTGATGTTGACCTTGACCGTGGCCTAAAACCAGGATTTTGGGCTGACGACGGGCTTGAAGGGTACTATCTCGGAACAGATAATTTAGGCAGGGATATACTTTCGAGGATGCTTTATGGCGGGAGGATAACACTTAGCGTAGGGTTTGTTGCACTAGGATTTGCTTTAATAGTTGGAACAGGATTGGGCCTTGTTGCGGGATATGTAGGAGGTAAGATAGATAGTATTTTGATGAGGATAGCAGACATCCTTTTTGCCTACCCTGCCCTATTACTAGCTCTTGTAGTTGCAGGTACTCTTGGAAGGGGCATAGATAAGGCCATGCTTGCAATTGGGATAGTATACGCACCTCAAATGGCGAGAATAATTAGAAGCTCAGTTCTATCAATTAAAGAGATGGAATACATCGAAGCAGAACACGCCCTAGGTGCTTCAAACTGGAGGATAGTTTTCAAACATGTCCTGCCAAACTCCCTAGCACCACTCATAGTCTATTCAACTCTCATGCTTGCAACAGCAATACTTGATGCAGCAGCCCTTGGGTTCCTTGGTGTTGGTGCACAGCCACCCTCTCCAGAATGGGGCCTTTCCCTCTCAATTGCGAGAAAATACCTAGTGACGGGTGCCTGGTGGGCGGCCACGTTTCCAGGTATTGCTATTTTACTCTCAGTTATCTCACTTAATATGCTGGGTGATGGATTAAGGGACGCACTAGATCCAAGACTTAAAGGAGGGAGTAAGATATGACAAAACCCCTTCTTGAGGTATCTGAGCTTAAAACTCATTTTTTCACCGATGACGGAGTAGTAAAGGCGGTAGACGGAGTCAGTTTTTCAATTGATAAAAAGGAGTCTTTTGGCCTTGTTGGGGAGAGTGGATGCGGAAAGTCTGTAACAGCTCTCTCAGTAATAAGGCTGGTCCCATACCCTCCTGGAAAAATAGTTGGAGGGAATATCTTTCTCGATGGTGCGGATCTTATTACAAAGACTGAAAAGGAAATGCAGAAGATAAGGGGGAAGGAGATATCGATGATATTCCAAGAGCCAATGACTTCTCTTGACCCTCTTTTTACTATAGGCCATGAGCTCATGGAGGTCATAATGCTCCACCAAGATCTAGACAAAAAACAAGCCACAAGGAAAGCTATAGAGATGTTAAAGATAGTTGGAATACCTGAAGCTGAGAAGAGATTTAAGGAGTATCCTCACCAGCTCTCAGGTGGGATGAGACAGAGGGCAATGATTGCAATGGCGCTTTCCTGCAATCCTAAGCTATTGATAGCTGACGAGCCTACCACAGCTTTGGACGTTACAATCCAAGCGCAGATATTGAGATTGATTGAAGACTTAAAAGATGAATTTTCTACAGCAGTTCTTCTTATAACTCACGACCTTGGAGTCGTTGCAGAAACGTGCAAGAATGTTGCAGTGATGTATGCGGGTAAGATAGTTGAGCAGGGGAGCGTAGAAAACATATTTGAAAATCCCTTGCATCCCTATACAGTTGGCTTAAACAATGCGATTCCAAGGCTCGATGTCGATAAAAAAAGGCTACAAATAATTGAAGGTAATGTTCCTGATCTCATAGATCTGCCACCAGGGTGCAAATTTCAACCAAGGTGCCCTTATGCTATGGACATCTGCAGGCAAAAAGAGCCTCCTTTAGAAAGAAAAGAGAATGGCCATCTATCAAGGTGCTATTTGGAGGAACTTCCATGGAAATCCTAGAGATTATTGAGCTGAAAAAGTACTTTAACACAAAGGCAGAGTTTCTAAAGAAACCAGATGTCATCAAGGCCGTTGACAATGTTTCTTTTAAGATAATGGAAGGTGAAATTCTTGGCCTTGTTGGGGAGAGTGGGTGCGGCAAGACGACATGCGGAAAAACTATTCTGAAGATTTATGAGCCAGACGGCGGCAAAATAATCTTTAGAGGCGAAGACATAACTCACCTGAAAAGAGAAGAGATGAGGGCATACAGGAGAAAGATGGGGATTGTATACCAGGATCCATTTGGATCATTAGACCCTAGGATGACAGTTGGCAGCATTATCTCAGAGCCCATGGACATCCACAACCTCTACCCCAAGGCAGATAGGGAGAAAAAAGTTTTAGAGATAATGGAAAAGGTAGGATTAACGCCTGAGCAGATAAACAGGTACCCTCATGAGTTTTCTGGAGGTCAAAGACAGAGAATTGGACTGGCAAGAACCCTTGCTGTAAATCCTGAATTTGTAGTTGCAGATGAACCTGTTTCAGCCTTGGATGTATCTATCCAGGCGCAGATACTAAATTTGATGCAGGATCTACAAAAAGAGTTTGGATTTACTTACCTATTTATTACACATGATCTTAGCGTAATAAAGCATATTTGTGATAGAGTTGCAGTGATGTATGTTGGAAAAATTGTAGAGATGGCGCCTAAAAAAGAACTTTTTAAAAACCCCCTCCACCCCTACACAGAAGCACTACTTTCTGCAGTTCCTACTGTTAATCCTAAGCTAAGAAAAAAAGAAATAATATTGCAAGGTGATGTTCCAAGCCCAATTAATCCCCCTTCAGGATGCAGATTCCATGAAAGGTGCTTTAAGAAAATAGGAAAGATATGTGAAACAAAAGAGCCCCCTCTTGTTGAGTCTGGTAAGAATCACTTTGTTGCCTGCCACTTATATTGATTCTAGAAGTGATTTTTATTTAATTTTTAATATTATTAGGCAGTTTCATCTATAAATCAATAACCATTATCTTTAAATAGGATTTTTATAACATGATTTTACTCGTGGGGGAGTACAAACCATGAAAAAAAGAGTACTTAATATAATATTACTATCATTATTTTTACTAAGTCTATTTGGAACGTTTGCAGTTTCTTCTGCAGACACGATAGATATCAGATTCTTTAAAACTGAGGGTTGCGAAAAATGTGCCGAGGCAAAGGCAACTCTTGATAGATTAAATCAGACCGTCTACAATGGAAAGCTAAACATAGTTGAAATTGAAACGTTCACATCAAGCGGTTATAAGGAGTTTAAGGATCTAGGATTTAGCATAACTCCTGCAGCTACAGTAAACGGGACAACAAAGCTTGAGGGTTTAAGTCAGTTTAATGAAGCATCTTTAAGAACTTTGTTTGACTCAATACTTAATCCAACTACAGTTACGCCACAACCTACAACACCAACTGACAATGGTAAAACAATTAGATTCTTCTACGAAGAGCAGTGTGAGTACTGCAAGGCCTCTAAAGCTAAGATGTATGCATTGATAGAAGAAAAGGGATACAACATAAATGTCGTTGAAGTTGATGTCTATACTCCGGCAGGCTACAAGGAGTTCTCTGAAGCTGGATTTAAGATAGTCCCTGCAGTTATAGTCTGCGGGAAAACTAAGCTTGAGGGTGTAAACCAAGTCGACCCAAAGATCCAGAGTGCAATTGAGGGATGCCTTGCAGGAAAGCCTACAAATGGGGGCAGTGTTTCAACAATAACTATGATGGGCGCACTTGGTGCAGGATTCTTTTCAAGTTTCTCACCCTGTCTTTTGGCAGTTCTTTCATTTATTATAGCCTACACAGCAGGTACAAGCAAAAAATCTATTACAATCCTCTTAAAGTCCATATTCTTTGGGCTTGGTATAACTGTGTCTTATGTGATTGTAGCAATCATGTTCCTTAAATTAGGACAAGCGATACCTGATGCCTACAAATACTTAATATCTTTGTTTGGTGCTGTAATCACATTTGTCCTTGGTCTAAATCTATTGAACAGCGGATTTGACCTGGTCGAGCTTCCTATAACAACAAAGCATTTTGCTCAGAAGATGACCCATAAGTTTGCCCTATCCTACGGGTTAATCGGTGTCTTCATTCTAGGCATGATATTTTCTGTAATAAAACTTCCTTGCGCAGCAATTATTCTTCCACTACTTATAGACGAGGCAGTAACAGGTTCAAATGCATCAGCTTTCATAAAGGTTGCATTTTACGGACTTGGCGTTATTATTCCTTTCATAGCAATCGGTGTTGTCGGAGCCTTTACAAAGAATGTTGCAAGGGATATGAGATGGAATCCAACAGTTAGATTCTTTGGCTGGGTTGTCGTCGGCGCCATAGTCATTATAATCTCCTTCTGGCTTATACTACAGGGATTTGAGGTCGTAGAAGCAGTAACTACAGAGTATATTTTATATACAATACTCTCATATGCAATAACAATGTTTATAGTAGGGTTTGCCTACGGTAAATGGAAGAAGGTAGATAAAGGTGACGACGGAAAGAAGGAAGTTCGAGCATATTAAAATATGTCTTGAAGAAGATGTCCAATCGAAGTACAACTACCTTGAAGATGTTTCCTTTGTGCATAGTGCTCTCCCTGAGCTAAACTTCGACGATATAGAAACTGGCATAAAGTTATTTGGGAAAAACCTTTCTTTTCCACTATTTATTTCTGCCATGACCGGTGGAACTGAAGAGGCTTTCAAGATAAACAAAGCCCTTGCAAAGGCATGTCAAAAGACTGGCATAGGCATGGGCCTTGGAAGCCAGAGGGCAATGATTGAAGACCACTCATTAACTTATACATACGATATTAGAAAATACGCTAAGGACATCCTTCTGATTGGTAACATTGGATTACCCCAGTTTGTTAAGGGGTACGGAATTAAAGAGGCAGAATATGCTGTAGAAGAGATAAAGGCCGACATGCTAGCCGTTCACTTAAATAGCCTCCAAGAGGTATCCCAGCCTGAAGGAGATCTATTCTTTAAAGACGGGATCTCAACTCTAAAAAAACTTAAAGAAAATTTAGAGTTTCCCCTAATTGTTAAAGAAACTGGTGCAGGTATCTCAAAAGAAACAGCAGAAACTCTAAAATTTTTAGATGGTGTTGACGTTGCAGGCGTCGGCGGCACAAGCTGGAGCGCTGTTGAGTATTACAGAAGTAAACAGCACAAAGAGACAGTAAAGAAGCTCTGGAATTGGGGCATACCAACACCACTTTCAATAGCAGAGTGCAAGGCCGCAGGTATCAAGACCGTTATAGGCTCTGGCGGTGTAAGGACTGGGTTTGACATTGCAAAGTGCATAGCTCTAGGCGCTACTGCTTGTGGCATAGCACTGCCTTTTCTAAAGCTAGCAGTTGAAGAAAATGTCGATGGATTGGTAGAAAAGATTGAAACAATAAAGAGGGAGTTTAAAATAGCGATGTTTTTAAACTCGTGCCAAAGTCCAAGCGACCTAAAGAACAGGCCGTTGTTTCTAACAGGTGATTTGGCAAAGCTCATGCAGCAGCGGGGAATGGATTTCCACTATTTTAACTATCGTTAAGCAATAACTTTATATACTATTAGTGATTAACGGTATTCATGAATATGAAACAACTGTTGTGCATATTGGTATCTTTATCATTTTTATTAACTGTTCCTGTAGCCGCAGAGGTAGAGCCATTTACAATAAAGTACTACTTCAGGCATGACTACGGTACAGTTTCATCAGCTCTTGGCGACATAGATGGGGATGGAACGCATGACGTCGTTCTTTCAACAGATACTGGCGAGATAAGGGCATACACCCTAGACGGGATAACACTTTGGTCTAAAGATTTTGACTCACCGGGAAGAAGTCTATCAGTCATAAGAAAGGGTACGGATCGATACGTTCTTTTTTATAATGACAAGGGATTTGTCTACCTTCTTGATTCCAATGGCAATAGTAAATGGAATCTTTACTTTCCTCTGACAAAGCCGATTAACTCTCTAGTTGCATCAGACCTTGACGGAGATAGGGTACCAGAGATAGTTGTCGGTTTCAAAGACGCAACATTCTCTGTATATTCGATAAGCGGTACACAGTGGAGGAAGGAAAACGACTTCTATAGATTTTATGTCATGAAACTTTACACAGCTGACTTTGCTGTAGAAGAATATGAAACATGGGATGAATATCCGCTTAATGTAAAAGTTGACCTCTCATGGATATTTCCTGATGTTGTAGCATCTGGAGAGCGTGATCCAAACATCTACCTTTACGACCCAACAGGTAAGAAGTTATGGGAGGTAGAAAATGTCTACCCAATTGAGCAGGTCTACTCTGGTGATATTAATAATGACCAGAAAATGGAAGTCATAACTGCCTCCTACAAATACCTTCAGGTCTTTGGCCTAGAGGGGAAGCTCTGGCGAAACATCCTTGAGTCTTATATCTATTCTTTTGGTGTTGGCGATATCAACAAGGACGGAAAGAAGGAGATTGCAGTTGGTACTGTTGACGGATGGCTTTACCTATTTGATAGCAAGGGGTACAAAGTTTGGAATGACCCGCAATTTATTGGAAAAGATGTTAGATACGTAACAATAGATGACTTCACAGGCGATGGCTCGCCAGAAATCTTAGTTGCCGCCGGTAAGTGGTCATCATCAAAGCAGGAGATAGACCAGGGGACATTCTACGTGTTCTCTAGCGATGGTGAGAAGCTCTCTGAAACAAATGTCAATGGACCTATAAAGACTGTATCTATAGTTGATATAGATTCTGATGGGTACAAGGATGTTATAGTTTGCAGTAACTACGTCTTTGTTTACAAAAATAATTTTCTCACAATATTTGCAGGAAGGCACTATGCTGAGGGAGAAAGACTTCTTCTAAGGGCGCAGTTTGATGAGTCAATAAAGGAGTTTGCAAAATCAAAGGAGCTATACACTAAGCTTGGGGATGCAGAAGCTGTTAAGAGATGTGAGAAAAACATAATGACGGCTGTTGAATACAAGGCATTAAATGCTCAGGCAATGGAGCTATTTAACAATGCAAACACTGAGCTAAACAATGGTAACTACGATAAGGCACTTGAGCAGTTCAATGAGGCAAGGCGCATCTTTGAGAAGGTAGGAAACAAAGCGATGGTTGCAACAACTGACGCCATGATTTCTGAAACTTCCGCTAAGATTCAGCCAGTCCAACAACAGACTTTACCTTTTAGCCCTACACTGATATTGATTCCAATACTGGTAGTAGTTGCAGTTTTAGGTGGTGCGCTAGGATTTTTATTTATCAGAAGGAGAAAGAAGATTTAATTAACATAATTTTAAAAATGAGAATAAATAGGTTACATCATGAAGAAAATTTCAATTATACTAGCATTGATTCTTTTAAGTTCTATTTTGGTCTTTATGATTCCTGTTTCTGCAGCAACTCATCATATTTATCCAGATGATGACATAGTGAGTATAGTCGGTGCGGCCGCCTCAGGAGATACAATATATATCCATGCTGGAACTTATTATGTCAATAGCCAGATCAATATCCCTGCCAGCTATATTACAATAATTGGCGACAGTCCTTTTAATACAATAATCGATGCAACTTCTTCAGGAGGTTACGGCATCTATACAGATCATGAATATGTAACTATCAAGAATATAACTCTGAGAAACGCACCTCTCGATGGATTTGTCATTGATAATTATGGAACAATTGAAAATTGCATTGCTTATGCTAATGAATACAGCGGTTTTGAAGCTAACAGCAACTGTACACTAAAAAACTGTCTTTCTTATAATAACGGTGGCAATGGATTCAGTGATGAAGATTTCAGTACATACATAAACTGTACTTCCGTAAATAATGGATTTTTTGGATTTATAAATGAAGATGGTGGAGCAAAGGTGATAAACTGTATCTCAGTTGGAAATACCCTAGACGGATTCTATTTTGATAACAACTACCCATCAGAAATTCTTTATTCAAACTCATGGGGCAATATTGGAGATGATTATGACGATACAACTAAAACAGCCTCAATCTCGTCAGATCCTAAATTTATTACAGGAAGGCTCGGAGATTACTATCTTGGATACTCTAGTCCCTGTGTTGATTCTGGCTCTGACCAGTCAATAACCCTGGACTTATACAACGGATTTACAACAAGGGTAGATGAAAAATGGGATGTTGGAAAAGTTGACATGGGTTTTCACTACACTTCCAATAGGGGCCCAAAAGGATCAATACCTATAATGAAGATCCTAGAAATACTTAAGAAAAACAAAAACAAATAATATTTTTCTTTTCTATTTATTCCCCACCAACTAGTGCCCTAGTTCTTATATGTGGGCCGCCATCGTCAACAGGCACATACTGACCTTTTCCACAGCTTCCAGGATTTCCCATCTCAAAGTCCTTTCCAATACCTTCGATGTTTTTTAATATCTCTAAGGTGTTCCCGGATAGCGATACGTCTCTATAGAGCTGTCCAAGCTCTCCGTTCTTTATCTCATAGACCTCTTCGCACCCGAATGTGAATAGGCCCTTTGCAGTGTCTACCTGGCCACCTCTCCCGCCCTTTACATAGAGCCCATCTTTAATGTTGATAAGCTCTTCAAAGCTATGGTCACCGCTACCCATGTAGACGTTACTCATCCTAACTAGCGGCCTAGAAGAAAACCCCTGAGCACGGCCGTTACCTGTTGGTGTTGTTTTAAATCTAGAAGCTGTCTCTAAGTTGTGCAGGTATGACTTTAATACTCCATCTTCTAATAGGCAAGTTTTCGTTGCCTTAATACCTTCATCATCAGAGAAGTATGAACCATTCTTCTCTAAAAATGTCGGATCATCATAGATGTTAACTCCATCGGCCCCAATCTTTTCTCCTAGCTTTCCTTCTAGGATTGAGTCGCCTTGCAACACTATGTCAGCTTCACAAGCGTGACCTAAAGCTTCGTGGATAAAAACGCCTAGGATTTTGGGATCCAATACAACAGTTTTTTCTCCACCAGAAACTTTCTTTGCGGATAGTAACCTTATTGATTTTTCACATGCCTCTCTTCCAAGCTCTTCCAAAGATTTCTCTTTTAAGACCTCGTAGCCTCTTGTGCCACCCATGACTTCGTAGCCCATCTGGAGTGAGTCATTCCCACTTGCAACAACTGACTTTAGATATACTCTAGCCGTTTTTTGATAGATCTCGCTACCAATTGAATTTACATATAGCTGCTCTGTTATTGAGTCGCTACAAGCAGAAACAGTATTCTTGACAAGGGGGTTTATCTTTGCCCCTTTTTCTATCTCATATGCATAGGAGATCTTTTCTTCTAGCGATATATCCTCTGGCCCAATTTTTACCTTGTTTTCAAAGTGACCTTTTTCAATAGGCGGATTTATCTCGAAGTTCTCTCTGTTAGAGCTTTTTGAAGTTGCTTTAGCAATCCTGTGTGCAGAGTCTATGCACCTCTGGACATCTTCAGTATTGTTTGTTGATGAGAATCCCCATGCACCGTTTACTAAGGCCCTGACTCCAACGCCAGCCTGCTCGTTTGAAGAGACTTCATCAAGCTCGCCGTTTTCTAAATTTGCAATGTTATTGGTCCTTTTCTGAAGCCTTATATCAACAAAACAGTTTGGGAACTTCAGATTATCATAATTAAAAGATTCAAATATATCCATATATTGGAAAGAATTTAATCCAATAAAAGGCTTTTTCTTAATTCCTAAAAATAAAAAAATATGGAAAATCTAACATTTTTCCCTATTTTCTACGAAATATTTATATATATTCGGATATCAATTATTTTATCAAGTGATCACTATGAAAAAATTAACTGTTATTTTAATAGCTGCCATGTTCATAGTTTCTATTGCCCCTGCGTATTGCATGGGTGATGTGGTATGGCAGAGGGAATTTGATACTGGCGTATTAAATGAGAGCGTATATGGAGTTGCAGTTGACACAAATAATAATGTAATAATTGCTGGATATAATTCGGACACTATTGTAAAATATGATTCTAATGGAAATAAGATATGGGATCAAGCTACAATTTCGGACCCTAATAGTGTCGCAGTTGACTCTAGTAACAATATTTTTGTAGGGGGGAACGGTGGAGTAGCTAAGTATGGTCCAAATGGTGGGGCCGCCTTAGCTTCTGCAAATCCTGGTTTAGTACAAGACATAGCTGTCGATTCAAGCAATAATATTGTAGTTATAACTGGTACTAACAATATTTACAAATACAACTCTAATTTGAATTTATTGGCTGGCCCTATAAGCAGCACGATAAATGCTGTTTCAGTTGCAGTAGACTCTAATAACAATATCATAGTCGCTGGATATAAGGACGAAGGTAGCGATAGATCATTAAAAGTTCTTAAATTTGATACTAATGGAAACTTACTTTGGACCAAGACATATGACGTTGTCGGTGTAAATGATTATGCATACGGAGTTGCAGTTGATCCAAATAACAATATTATCGCAACTGGAGTTTCTGGGAACGAAATGCTCAATATAAAATACAGTCTAGCTGGAAATCAGCTCTGGGTAAAAACATACAAAGAAGGAGCTAATGATACAGTTGGCTATTCTGTTTCAACTGATAACATAGGTAACATTTTTGTTGCAGGTCTTTTTAAAGAATCTAGTCAGGATAACTGGCTTGTAGTAAAATATGACGGTAATGGCAACTTTGGATGGAAGAGCGTAAATCCGGGTAATAGCAAGGGATTTGCATACGACATAACTACTGACTCAAATAACAACATTATTGCAGCAGGATATGGATGGAAAGGATCTGGGCTTGATTACACTGATTACTTCCTTACAGTTAAGTACCAAGCAGAACCTAAAAAGAAGAGCCTTCCAATAGAGTTCATTCTTAAGATTCTACAGAAAAACAAAAACAAATAATATTTTTTCTTTTATTTAATCTATATTTTCCAAATCTTAAGAAAATTTACTCTTTCAAAATCTATATCGTTTGTAGCGATATTAGTTATTTCATGTTCTATACATGTAGCGACATGGATTGCATCATTTGGGAGTAAGGAATAATCAAAAATAGCCGATTGAATTTTTATAAGATTCTCAATATTTAATAAATATAGATTTGGGAGGGAGAAAATCTCATTTATAAAGCCTAAGTTAATTTCTCTTATTACATCAGGATTTGTTTTGATATATAGGTTAGAATCTTTAAGAGAGATCTTGTATTTTTCACTTGTTTTTATCCTAATATAATTAAAATAGACTTCTGAAACAATTGTGGGATTTATATACGCTTTAATTTCTCCTTTTTCTATCGCATTAAAGAAAGACTTTACGATTGGCGAATATGTTTTATGGCCCAATAAAAAGTAAATAAATATATTTGAATCTACAAAATATTTGGTATCTTTGGAGAAATCTTTCAACGAAAGACTAGTCAAGGTCTGCACCAATTTCTGTCAATTCAATGCTCTCTTCGATAAGCTTTTCATTTGATGGGATAATTTTATTGTATATTTCATCAACTTTAGATTTTTTTATTTCTAGTATAACATCCCCATCCTTTATACCTAGTTTATAAATATCTTCAATAGGTTTAATTATGCCTTTTTCTACCCTGGCATGAACAATAATTGACATAATTTTTCATTGTTTTTTTAATATAAATATCTTCTTGTATAATAGAATTAGAATAATAATGACCAATGGGTCAGTTTCTTTACCCATAAGGCTTTTAAACTAATCTGGTGTCTAATCACCATGGAAGATCTAGAGCTGATTGATTCGATCTGGACTAAAGATAATATTGATACTATACTAAAAAAACTTGATACAACAAAAGAAGGCCTTTCATCAAAAGAGGCAGAAGATAGAATAGCAAAATATGGATATAACGAGCTTCCTGTAACTAAGAAAGAGTCCAACATAAAGAAGTTCATAAATCAGTTCAAAAATAATCTTATTATTGTTCTTTTACTCGCAGGCATATTATCTGTTGCAATTGGAAATCTAAAGGATTCAATTGTCATATTTTTAGTCATAGCTGTTAATGGTGTAATGGGATTCTTACAAGAGTACAAGGCTGACAAGGCCATTGAAGTTCTAAAGGCTATGGTCCAGTCAAAGGTCGTTGTGATAAGGGATGGCTTAAAGAAAGAGATCCTATCGAGAGAGCTTGTTCCAGGAGACATTATCAGTATAGAAGACGGCGACAAGCTATCAGCTACTGTTAGGCTTATTGAAGCAATAAATCTTCAGATAGATGAATCGTCTCTTACTGGGGAAAGTTTTCCAGTATCAAAAACTGTCGAATCAAAGTCTGAAGAAGGTTACCCCAACACAGCCTTCATGGGAACTGTTGTCACAAGAGGCAGAGGTGTTGGTGTAGTAATACTAACTGGGAAGGACTCTCCAATAGGGAAGATATCAAGCCTTATATCGATGGAGGATAGGGGAAGCACACCTCTTGAAAAGAGCATTGATAATCTTGGGAAAAAACTAGGGGCACTTTCAGTTGTTATAAGTTCTCTACTTTTTGTCTCAGTTTTAATACGGGAGCTATTAATACCCCTACCGCTAAGAGATGCATTGATAGAGTCAGCCCTTACTGCAATAAGCCTTGCAGTTGCTACAATCCCCGAAGGGCTCCCTATAGTTGTCCTAGTGACTTTGGCCATAGGAACACAGATACTTGCCAAAAATAATGCAATTGTCAGAAAGCTTGCAGCTGTTGAGGCTCTTGGTACTACCACTTTCATATGCACCGATAAGACAGGAACACTCACAATAAATAGGATGAGTGTTGTAGCTGCTTTAATCAACAACGAATTTTTAGAACCTGAAAAAGTCGATTCAAAAAAACATGAACTATTTTTCAAAATAGGAGAGCTCTGTAACAATGCCCACATAAAGACAGATGGAGACAAACTAGAAGTAATTGGTGACCCTGTAGAGGGTGCACTAAAAGTATTTGCAAGGAAAAGAAACTATCACCATCACAAAGTTGAGAGAATAAAAGAGAATCCCTTTGATTCTGAAAAGATGATGATGTCTGTTCTTATTGAGGAAGAAGGTAAGAAGACAACTTACATCAAAGGAGCTCCAAGAATAATTATTTCACGCTCAAAATATGCACTTATCAATGGAAAGTTAACTCAGCTCTCTGAAAAAGAAAAGGAGGATATTATCCTTAAAAATAGAGAGTACGCTGCCCAAGGTCTTAGGGCCCTTGCCCTTGGATACAAGGAAGGGGACAGTGAGGAAGATATTATATTTGTTGGTATGGCCTTCTTTAAGGATCCATTAAGGCCTGAAGTAAAAGATGCGATAGCTCTATGTAAAAAAGCCGGGATTAAGGTCGCCATGATTACAGGGGATCAGAGGGAAACTGGTCTTTCTATTGCAAGAGAAGCGGGTATACTTGGCAAAGAAGGCATGACTCTTTCTGGGAAAGAGCTTGATGAGATGTCCAAAGAAAAGTTTGCTGCCGTTGTAAAGGATGTAGTTGTTTACTACAGGGCAAGCCCATTTCATAAGGTGAAGATAGTTGAAACCCTAAAGGAAGTGGGTGAGGTAGTTGCAGTAACTGGCGACGGGGTAAATGACGCCCCAGCTCTTAAAATGGCCGATATAGGCGTTTCAATGGGGCTCATCGGAACTGATGTTGCAAGAGAAGCATCAAACATGGTCTTGATGGATGATAATTTCAATACCATTGTTACTGCAATACGTGAAGGGAGAAGGATATATGATAATATCAGGAAATTCTTAAGATTCCAGCTCTCAACTAACATTGGTGCTATCATTCTCATGTTTACTGCAATAATGACTGGAGCACCTTTGCCATTACTGCCGGTACAGATATTATGGATCAATATAATAATGGATGGCCCACCTGCAGTTACCCTTTCAATGGAAGCCTTCCATGAAGGGCTAATGGAGAAGCCACCAAGAAAGAAAGACTCTCCAATACTAACAAGCCCGCTATACCTTTCCATGTTTATAGGGGGGATAGCAATGGGTCTTGGGACATACATCATTTTCACAAGTATTGGAGGCGAATTGGATCACGCAAGGACTCTGGCCTTTACACTCTTTGTCATATACCAGCTTGTAAACGTCCTAAACTGCAGGTCATTTGACCAGTCTATCTTTAAAATTAAGTTCTTTGAGAATAAGAATCTTCTCTTAGCAATTACAGCATCATTCATTTTGCATGTGGCTGTAGTCTATGTGCCATTCCTACAGGGGTTCTTTCACACAGTTCCTCTAAGCTTAAATGACTGGGCAATTATAATCCCTTCAGCATTTACAATACTAATAGTTGATGAGGTTAGAAAATACTTTATTAGAAGTTAGATATAGATATCTGCCTCTTCGCCTATTAAGAAGGACAAAGCTCGCTCATCCTTTAGTATTTTGAAAGACATAGATTTCATATTTTTCCCAATACCTTCTTTTTCATTTAAGATATTTAGAAAGAGGCCGAGGGGGTTAGAAAAGTTCCTGGGCCTTAGGGTATATACTCTATCCCCTTCTATGAAGGTCTCCTTGTACTTAGAGATAAAACTATCATAGTTGGCGCGGTCAAATACCTTTGGGCCGTAGTGTTTTACTACTGGGGAGAGTAGATACTTTTCCATCTCGAAAACTATCCCTGAGAACTCTCCTTTTTTGAAAAGCCCATATGAAAGTGGCTTAAAGTCATTTTTTTCTAGTATCGTGGATATGTATTTTGCACTTTTTCTAAGTTGTGGGTAGATTATATCATCAAGCATCTCGCCTTCAAACATAATTACATAGACCTCTGATTCTGGGAATCTTTTTACAAAAAGTTTTTTCTTCTTCTTAAAGTATTCAACAGAAGGTGATTCTAAGAAGATTCTCGAGTAGTGTATGAACTCTGAGAGTCTATCAAGGGATAGTGCAGAAGCAACGTTTCTTTTTGGGTCTACCGGATCTATTACTATAAGTGGATCTTTAAAGTCACATTTATTTCCCTTCTTTTTAATATCTATATACTCCCCATACTCCCAGTTTGCTGCACTTTTCAACACGTTTTCAAAGCTCTTGTAGTGTATTATTAAAAGCTCACATAAATATCCTGCAAACCCCTGGATCTTCTGCTCTGACGAGTAGACTCCTACGCCCTTCATGAACTGCTTTAACAGGCGGACATCATTTCTAAGCTCGCCGATATTCTCCTTTACAAATCTTGTGTGGTGTGGTGTCCTGTCAACAGCTGTGATTATTTCAATAGAGTCATAGCATGGGACAACATCAATCTTAAACTCTTTGAACCTGTTTATTGTGTAAGGGTGGTTTGCGTAGGCCGTTTCAGAAGTGAATCCTTCTAGCTCAATTTTCCCGAGGATTAAACCCATCTTTTTTAGCTCTTCTAAAGGAATAGATTTGTCAAAAACGATAAAAATATCGAGGTCCCTGTCTTTAGATATCCAGGTGTCCTTTGCAATTGAGCCTACTACCTCAACTCTCGCATTTATCTTTTCTCTTGATATTTTTTGAGTCAGATGTTCTACTATCCTAGTGGCAAGTGAGGTTACTTCCTTCCTTTCTATATCACTTGGAACTATTTCTTTTAGAACATGTGCCTTAATATCAGAAAACATTATACACTCTTTAGCTTAAATTCTTTTAAAGTTTCGTATATGGGCCCCTGCGGTGTAAGTGTGCTTTTTTTGAAGTTTATACTTGTTATTTGTTGACTCCCAAACTCGTAATCCTTATACTCATCAAGGACATTCAAAAGTGATTTTTTATTTAGAGAGCTTTTAACTCGTGAAACTGTGAGGTGAGGCACAAACTTCCTATCCTCTTTAAATCCCATTGTTTTCAGAGTTTCGTCAATATCTTTCTGGATATAGACTATCTCTGGGGCGTCCATACCTATCCATATGACCCTTAGATCAGAGATACTTGGGAAAAATCCAGTTCCCTTTAAATTGACTTCAAATGAAGAAAACTCAGACAGTGACGGAGAAAGCGACTCAACTATTCTCTTGTAAGATGATTCACCAATCTCTCCTAAAAACTTTAATGTCAGGTGAAGATTTTCCCTCTCGACTACCTTCATCGGACACGCCGAATTTTTTAAATTTGTTTGAAAAGACTTTATTTTATCCAATAACTCTTTTGAGGTAATATCCATCGAGATAAAACTTCTCATTTCCTCTTCTCCACAGGCATCTTCTCCCATGGGAATATTATCCATTTGTCTGTGTTAAAAACTGTATAATCTGGCTTCACAATTGATATTGGCTTTGAGGCAACTACTGCAACCCTAACTTCCTTTGGGGAGAGCCCCTCTATATACTCCTTGACGGCAACGAGCGTCACACCTGTATCCGCGACATCGTCCACAAGGAGGATCTTTTTTCCAAGGACATCCTCTTTTTTCAAAGTTAAAGTAATCTGGGGCTTTTCATCTCTAACTCCTATGTCCTTGTAATACTTAGCTTCCATCAACAAAAGACGTTTATTGTCAAAGATATGGGAGATCCTTACTGCAGGTATTAGTCCGCCCCTTGAAATACCGACAATGACGTCAAAATCATAGTCTTTTTTTATGAGGTCACACATGGTCCATATAGCTTCGTCTACCTTGCTCCACTCAAGATAAAGGATATCCATAAAATCGCCTTACTTCAAGAATAAACTCAAGAACTTACCGCCAGGATAAGTTATAGAATAGATGTCCTCTTCCTTTTTGACAAGGTTCGTGTTGACAAGCACTCTTAAGTTTCTCTTGACCTCTGCCTCCTCTATCTCGAGGAACTCAGTTATCTTTTCAAGCTTTTTCTCTTCGTCTAAGAACTCTAATATTTTAAGTTTAAGTCTTGTCATACCCTCGTCAGGAAATTTATAGACTCTCATGAGGGCCAAAATCTTTGACATTTCAATTCCTTTTGGCGTTAAGAAATATTCTGTGGAATAGCCAAGATCATTTTCTTTGATCATCTGAGACATCAACCTTTTTGATAAAAGTGCATTTATCGCCGAGTTCAATGTCTTAGAGTCACCGACCCCTTCCTTCTCCAGGTCATCATATGTTCTAAAAGAAAGCTTCAGAGACCTTATTATCTGCATCTCTGTCCTTGTTAGAACGCTAGATTCATCGCTTGTATCCACTCTATTATTAAAGCGCTCGAAACTTATAAAACTTACTAAGAAATAAAAAATTAATAGGAGTCCTCTAGTTCTTCTCCTTCAATCATAAGCTCCTCTTCTTCTTCGACTGCTTCAGGAGGGATCTTTCCCATCTTGATAACGAAGTCTGAAGTGTTTTGAAGGGCTATAGAAAAACCTGGTTCTGCTCCTATGACTATTGTTTCCTTACCGTGCTCTTTGGCCTTTGCAAGTATAGGGACAAAGTCTGCATCCCTTGTAGCTATTGCAACGGTGTTGATGTTTTCATTGTAGATAATTTCCATTGCTTCAACACCCATCCTAACATCAATATCTCCTGTAACAACAATAGCATCAAAACCCTGATTTGCAATTGCCTCAATAAGGCCGTGAGGAGCAAACTGATTCAATAGAACCTTTCCTATCCTAATGTCTCCCATATCTTCTAGGATCTTTTTAATATCTTCTAGATTAATATCAAACTCTTTTCTTAAAATATTGGGGCCATCAATAAGAAGGCCTATCATCCTATCGGCCTTTCTTTTTTTGCGGGATATTGATCCCATGTATCGGCTAAATCCTCTTCCCACACTTGTAATTGACCTAAATCTTTCTACCATTATAACACCTACAGTTGTAACAAATATAACAAAACAATAAATGCATCCGGAGTTTTTAAATTTATCCAATTACCTTCCGAATCTTCTGTTCCTTCGTTGAAAATCCCTTATGACCCTTAAAAAATCGATTTTCCTTATAAGGGGAAAATAAACGTTCAAAAAGAATAATTCAGCATAAGCAGATTGGAATAAAAGAAAATTACTGAGTCTTACCTCTCCGCCCGTCCTAATGATTATGTCTGGGTCAGGTAGCCCCTTTGTAAAGAGGTTTTCACTCAATAGTTTTGCGTCTATCTCTTCGGGATCAACTCCGCCGCCATTACAACTATCAAGTATTCTCTTTATAGCCTCTATAATCTCCATCCTGCCTCCATAGGCTACACAGATGTTCAGCGTCATGTTATCATACTTTTCAGTTGCCGCCTCCCCTTCATTTATTGCCTCTTTCACATTTTCAGGGAGGAGTGAAATATTCCCTATCGCCTTTACCCTTACTCTGTTATCAATTATTTTTTTATTCGTGGCAGCCTCTCTGAACTTCCTCTCAAGCATATCCATTATGTATTTGACCTCTTCACTATCCCTCTTGAAATTCTCTGTTGAAAAAGCGTATAATGTTACTACCTTAATTCCAATCTCATTTGCCCAGTCCAAAAGCTCCTCCGCCTTTTTCATACCCATCTCATGCCCAAAGTATGAAGGGAGACCTTTTGAAGCGGCAAATCTCCTATTGCCATCCATTATTAGGCCTACATGGCTTGGAACCCTTTCTTCCTTTATCTCGCTTATGAGATTTTTTTCATAGATACGGTAGGCTGGCCCAAGGATAAAATGGGGAATGTTTTTGGATAGTGATGAAAAGAACATAATAATCTAATCATTTTTTGTATTTTTTTGATAACTCAACATATGACTCGGCATTTTTCTTTATCCTCTCGACAGTATTCTCATCAGCTCTCTTAATCACCATTGCAGGAACACCTACGGCAATTGAGTTGTCAGGTATTTCCATGTTCTCATTTACAACTGCCCCAGCACCGATTATGCAGTTGTTTCCAACTCTTGCGCCACTTAGGACTGTCGCGTTTATGCCTATCAAGACGTTATTTCCAATAAATGCACCATGCACAACTGCACAGTGGCCGATGACAACGTTATTTCCGATAATCGCTGGCTTTCCATTGTCAGTGTGAACTACAGCATTGTCCTGGACATTACTGCCCTCTCCTAATTCAATTCTATCGATGTCGCCTCTTAAAGCGGCAAATGGCCAGACGCTAGAGTTTTTTCCTATCTTTACCTTGCCATTGATAAATGCCTTTTCATGGACAAAAGCTTCAGGATGAATATCTAACTCGTCATTTATCATGATTCGTATACGGAAATGATTTAATATAAACCTTTTGTTATTCGTATAATGGATATTGAAGAGGTAAAAGAGAGGGTAAAGAGGATAAGAGAAGAGATAGGGCAGGATGTCTCCTCTGGTCCAAGGATAAAATGGGTCAGGGATGATGAGGTCCTTATCATTTGTGGCTACCACAGGTCAGACAAATCTATGCTCATTGGGCCTGGTGGATGGGTAGCGGGGAAGTTAAGCGAAGAGATTGGAAAACCCGTCACAGTTATTGAAAGCACTGAAGAGATTGTAAGTGAACTTAAGCGCTTAGAATCTCTAAATACTATAGAAAAGCTACTAAAGAAAGCAACAGGGGAGAATAAGGATATACTTGAGTTCTTTAGGGACTACATACATGGCAAAAGAAAAACTATTGATAGGGAGATAACAGTAGCCGTCTCTTATTCTGGTGGGTCAGATAGCACGGCTACAATGTATCTACTTAACGAGATGGGATTTAAGGTAGTTGCTCTTACTTACTACCCCTCCGACATGATTGTTCCAAAAAGGACAAGGTCTATAATCCAAAATGTTGTTGCACATCTTTCCGTGCCTCATGAGTACATAGAAGGTGACATCTCCGAGATTATAAAAGGCGCCCTTGAAGGGAGGTACCATCCGTGTGGCAGGTGCCACAAGCACATGGAAGATGTTATAATAAAGGCTACAAAGGAGAGGGGCATATCTGCAATCGCCTTCGGAGATTTACTACCAACAGGATCCCAGACAATTTTGATTAGAGATGGGATGATAAGGATAAATTTACCTTCACTTTTGGCCTTGAAGAAAAAAGACATGAAGTACCTGTCCAACAGGATCCCAGGATATGAGTCCCCTGGGTTTGGATGCCCTTTGCTAAAGGAAGTTCATAGATTACATCCATCAAAAAAGTTTTTCACCGCCCACAGGGTATTGAGAGAAGTTAGGGCTGGCGTTTTAGAGTCAAACGAAGGGCTTAGTTCCATAAGGAGCATATTTAGTCATTTTGAGAGGGATTAAGAAATGGACCTTTCAGTAATTAGGGATTATTTTGAGGGAGAAAACAAAAAGAGCCTGACAAAGAAGGAAGTTATTGAATCAAGGAGGAATTTCTTTCTCAGTATAAAAGATGAGTTTATAACTACTGATGATGGCGCCCTATCCCTCAAGTTTCAAGACACCATGCATTCATACATAGGGGCACTCAAAGAAAGGCTTTATGCTTACTCTATTCCTTCAAAAATATCTGAAAGAGAAAGACTTCTTGATATTTGCAGTGGATTCGGATATAATGCTCTCTATGCACTATATCACAACCCTAAGTTAAAGATAGATATGGCGGAAAAGTACTGGGAGATATCTGCTATACCTTTGATAATACCTCTCCCCGAAAATTATTCTTTTTTGACACCATCATTTGAGCGGATAAAAGGATCGATAGAATACAGGCTCTCTCAAATGGGATTAATTAATAATCTTGCATATGAAAATGATCCAGATATAAATCTCCACATTGGGGATGCAGAAACGGTGCTTTTAGGGATGAGAGAGACTTTCGATGTTATATTCTTTGACCCCTATAAGGCAGAAGCTTCACCAGAGCTTTTCACAATAGAGTTTGTTAAGATTATGGTAGATAGATTAAATGATAATGGTATTTTCTTGACTTACCTATCAAACTATGCGATTAGGTCAGCACTGTCATGCTACTTAAATATTGGAAAAGTAGAGCTACCCTTAAAAAAAGTTGAGGGCACCATCGCATCCAAGTTATTAGAGGACAAACCCCTTGATCCTTATGAAGAGAGGATAATTGCTTTAACTGAACTTGGAATACCTTTCAGAAAAGCGGATAATCCCGAAGACATTCTCTTAAATAGGCTTCAGGAGAGATCATCAACGAAGAATAAATTTTTGTTACCATCATCAAAGAGGAACATAGTAAATTTTGAAGATGCATTCAATGGAAATGATATTTCTCTAAAAAAGAAATTAGAAGATTTTGGCTTATCAAAAGATTCTGCGGAATATATTACATGCCCTCAAAAAGAAGAGTGCATCTGTAAAAAATGCCAGAAAATGTACAGCTCATCAAGTGAAAGAATAAGGGAAATGAGAAGAAGGCTTTATGAAATAAAAGGATTTAATCGTGAGGTCTGTCCATATACTCATTGATCTCATCGATGTAGAGCTTCATCTTCTTAAACTGCCTCTTTGTTATCTTCTTTGGGTGGACAATCTCGTTTCTAATCTCTGTCAGCTCAATTAATCTCCCTTTTATCCAGCCGATGCTTACAAAATAGTATTCAAAGACGTCCTTCCAGTTGTCTATCTCCTTTTCATTGTTTTTAAAAAGTATTATTGGGAGGTAATGTGAAAAGTCTGTATAAAAAAGAGGGGGATATACCTCTCTTTTTCTGACTATTGCATCATTTTGTCTCTTAAGGCAGATTGACTTAATGAAATTTGGAATACCTCTATCCCACCATGAAGGGCCGTATTTTCTTTTCAATGCTTCCAAAATGAACTCCCTTAGATTATTCTCAAACTCTGAGATCATTGAGTAAGCATCTTCATTTGTGAACTCCTCTTCAATGTTCTTTGACTTTCTCTTTTCAAGCGCCTTGTTAATAGCTTCAAGTAGATCTTCAGTCCTTATGGGTTTATTGATAAGGTAGTCATCGCCACCTTCTCTTAATGTTTCAACTGCAAGCTCTTCTGAGCCATATGCTGTCATGACAATTATGGGAACGTCTATCTCTCTTTCTCTCGCCCTTTTTAATACATCGATACCAGAAATCTTTGGTAACATTATATCAAGAAGTACAATATCGTAATCATTATTTGTAATCTTGTTTAAAGCCTCTTCACCATCAACAGCAACATCAATTTCTGTCGCAACTGATTTTATCATAGCCCGGATAAGTTTTACATTATCGGCTGTATCATCGACAATTAATATACTAGTCATTACTCTTCCCCTGCTTCTATCGGTATTTCAACTATAAAAGTTGAACCCTTACCAGGCTCACTCTCTGCCCAGATGAGCCCACCGTGTAGCTCCACATAATGCTTTGATATAGAAAGTCCAAGACCAGTACCACGATAAGCCTTTGTTTCAGAGCTATCAAGTTGTCTGAACTCATCAAATATCACGTCTAACTCTTCCTGTTTGATGCCTATCCCTGTGTCTTGTATCTCAACTCTTATGTGGTCATCTATTCTAAATACCCTTACTGTAATCTTACCATTTTCAACATTGAATTTTATTGCGTTTGTCAAAAGATTAAGTAGGACCTCTATAATCTTATCTTCATCTGCAACTATAGTGTCGACATCCTGAACATTTAATGAAACCCAGATATTCTTATCCTTTGTTAAAGGCGATACAATTTTTAAAGTTTTATTTATGGCATCCTGTAAGTTAAACTCTGTTAGGTATAACTTTGATTTTCCGGCATCAAGCCTTGAAAGCTCTAGGATGTCATTTATGAGTTTTAATAGGATTTCACCATTTCTCAAAATAGTTTCTAGATAATCGGCCTGTTCTTCATTTAATTTTGCCTCGTTTAAGACTACCTCAGAAAATCCGATAATTGATGTAAGTGGAGTCCTAAGTTCATGGGTGATATTTGCTAAGAATTGTGATTTTAGTTTGTTTGCCTCCGAGATCTTTTTGTTTAGCTCTACAAGCTCAATATTGGTCTCAGATAGCTTTTTGTTTGCTTTCTGGAGCTCTAACGTTCTCTCTTTGACCTTCCTTTCAAGGTCTTCATATGATTTTTTAAGGTCCTTTGACATGTCACCAAAGGCCTTTGCTAACTCCCCTACCTCATCCTCGCTATTGATATCAATCTTTGGATTTAGATCCCCCTCTGCAAGTCTCCTTGATGCGTAGACAAGCTTCCTAAGAGGTCTTGTTATTCTGTCGGCCATAATGACCCCAAAAAATACGGCAATGAGTATTGTTGACATTACTATAAGGATAAAGCTGTTCTCAAAAACTGATATTGGCCTAAATAGAGTGCTTGTTGAATATGTAACTACTACGATCCAGAAGTTACTCTTGTCTGTTGAAGAAGGGAATACTGGAGAGTATGCAATTATCTGATCGGTCCCTTCTGAAATGGTACCGCTTGTTCCTGAAAGAATCTTAAGAAACCCTTCTGCCTTATACTGATCTATAAAGCTTTCACCAGCATAATATGGATTTGCTAGGCTTGAGGAGCCCACTCGCGAAATATAATACCCCTGTTTGTTTAAAATGAAGGTGTTTAGATTTGACCTAGTAGAAAGTTCCAGTATGGGGCTCAAAACCCTCTGGGCAGGGAAGCTGATAAGCACAACGCCCCTTCTTATTCCATTTGAGTCAAAAACTGGTTTTGCATAATGTACTATCAAATCTCCAGAATCAGTTGTTATCGTCGATGTCAGGTCAAGTGAAGAAACATAAAGCTGCCCTCTAGAAAGGGTCATCGCCTTTAAGAAATACTCTTCATCTGAGACGTCGTAGAGTGCTGAAGTTGTTGCAATAAAAGTCTGATTCCAGTTATAGACTACCTTCACGACCTCTTTACCTGTTTCATCAATGTAGGCCACACTTGAATAGGCTTTCTTAGAATTTGCAAAATTATAAAACTCTTCTATCAGCCGCTCCCTATAAATAATATATTCAATTACCGACCTTCTGTTCTTTGCATCAGCGAGTGCTCTCAATGATGCCGATTGACTCAAGAAATCAATGTCACTTTCTGCAACTCCAAGTGATTTTTCTATCTCTTTTGCTGTAATCTCTGCCTGCTGCTCTACCACTTTCAATGCATCGCTTTGAAGGTAATCAATGGTAAAATTAATACTGTAATAACCAATTGCCACTACCGGTACCAATAACACTATTAGGTATGTAGCTATGAACTTGTTTCTAATTCTTCTTAAAAAAGGTATACTAACCATCTATCTGGACCCTCTTATCAAACTATTTCCTTAAAGCTTTTAAATCTTGTTAGCCATTTATACTATATAAATATATTTCATTAATTCCTTTTGTTTATTGTAATTATATTTATATTAAATAAGTTTATCTTTTTATATAATAAATAGCTCCAAAATATAAGGTGTCATTTTGAAAAATCCAGTATGGGGAAATGTAGGGTCAAAATATGCCCATATAACAATGGCTCACCCCTGTTTTAATGAAAAATCACATTTTACAGTGGGCAGGATACACTTGCCAGTTGCACCCAAGTGCAATATTCAGTGCAACTACTGCACAAGGAGTATCAATAAGTGTGAGTACAGGCCTGGTGTTTCTGCATGTATAATGAGCCCACAGGAAGCACTTGACAGGCTTGATAAAGCGTTAAAAGAGACTGAAAATCTAAAAGTTGTTGGGATAGCTGGGCCAGGTGAGGCGCTTGCAAATGATTCGACTTTTGAAACATTAAAGCTCATTGATGAAAAGTATCCAGACCTAATAAAATGCCTCTCAACAAACGGGCTTATGCTAAAGGAGAGGGCAAAAGAATTGGCAGACCTTGGTGTTAAGACGGTCACAGTTACAGTTAACGCTATAGACGAGAAGATAGCAGAAAAGATCTATTCCTGGATCAATCTTGATAAATCCATAATCAAAGGAAGCGAGGCAGCAAGAAAATTACTAGATAAGCAGTGGGAAGGGATACTTGCTGCAAAAAGGGAAGAGATGCTAGTAAAAATAAACTCCGTTCTGATACCTGAGATAAACCTTTATGAAATAGAAAAAATTGCACTAAAGGGAAAGGATTACGGCGCTGACCTCATGAATTTAATACCATTAATACCGCTAAATATGTTCAAAGATTTAAGGCCACCTACATGTGAAGAGATATCTGGAGCTAGAGAAAAGGCAGGTAAACACCTGCAACAATTTAAACTCTGCAGGCAGTGCAGGGCAGATGCTGTTGGGATACCGGGTCATGAAAGTGACCACCACAAAGAGGGTAGGTCAGATTCAGAGTACTTCCACGGCTAGTTAAGTTTTTAAATTGATTAATATTTTTTTCAAAGGAGGTGAATGCATTGATAACAAAGGATATGTCCATAGGGGAAATAGTAGAACAATACCCAGAAACAGTTCCTGTCTTCATGTCACACGGGCTTGGGTGCATCGGTTGTGCAATTGCACAGTTTGAGACTTTAGAAGAGGGTGCAATGGCTCACGGGATTGATGTTGAGGCCCTTCTCCAAGATTTAAACAAGTCAGTAAAAAATTAATTTTATTTTTAATATCTATTTTTACAAATAAATTAAAATATATAAATAAAAAAGAAAAATTCAGAGATTAATGGCAATCTTCTAAGAGATAAATCAATAAGAGCCAGATGTTACCTCTGACATCCTTCAGCACTTGGATTATCTTTACAAAAGCCTTCGATAATTTCTCCTGTTGTATATTTAGATTTGCCAAATCCTAAAATCCTAGATATTTGATCCATCGGAAGTGTATTAGAGCTAATACATCCATAGTTGCTTCTTGCATCAAGTTTGGATTCTCCTATAAAGTAGCTGTCGTTAGGATCGTCGTATATATCTATGTCTTTTCCGTTGTTGCAGAATTGATTGTAATATACTTTTGTTCCAGTAGGGTTACCAACAGCATATCCATAATAGTTATTATGAATCTCTTCAAGTCCAGCTGTTTTATTATTCTTAATTATATTGTTTTGGACTAGAGTATTGCTTACTTTACCACCAATAGAAATACCTGCCCATATAGATTTTTCAACTATGTTATTCTCAATTTGGATATCAGATAGTCCCCCATCGCTCCATGTAATTATGCCTATACCATAGTCCATTTCACCGAGAAGGTGATTGTCCTTAATAAGAATGTTTTTTGTAGTTGCAGTAGTTGCTATTAATATACCAGAACTCCCCCAATCCGCAGTTAAAGGGCCACCTTCTACTATGTTCCCAACTACTTTTGAATTATCCCCGGACACTTGTATTCCATTACGAAGAGTTCCTGTTACTTTTATTTTGTTATTAAATATATAACAGGTTGTTCCAGTACTTGCTGACATACCTTGTCTAATGCCTATTGGGTGGTAACCACCTAAGGTACTTGGAGATAATATTACCGTAAATCCATCCACCGTTATTGTACCTAAGCCAGCTTGAATAGAAATTACACTGTTTTGATTAAGGCCTGTACCAGGGCCTATTGTTGTGGAATCCCTTCCACCTACAGATTTTAAGGTCAAGTTTGGTATGTTTATCGTTATGTTTTCATTATATGTTCCTGGATAAACAAGGATGGTGTCACCATTGCCTGCATCTGCCATTGCAGCTCCGATCGTTGCATAAGCCTTTCCAAGCCCAACTTCTCTGGTAGCGGCGCTAACTGGACTTATAACGGCCAAAATAGATACAACTAATAATATACCAATAATTATAGATTTTATTTTTTTCAAAGTATATTCACCTCTATTTTTTTATTATAGTTATAAAGATTAGACTTTTCCCAATATATAAGAATATGGAAAAAAATAGGGAAAAGGAGATGGAAAATAGGAAAATTTATATTACCTATTTATCTTATTTTTCTGTAGGTATATTATTTTTAATTAAGACTTTTCACAAGAAAATATAAAAAGAGCTTTTCAATTTTTCTTACTAATGAAAGCTTTCACTCTAAAGGAAGGAATATTTTGGGCAGGGGCAGTTGACTGGAATCCTCCTAAGTTTGGCGAATCACTTTCAAAAGGCACCACCTATAACTCCTACCTCATTTGTGATGAAAAGACTGCTTTGGTAGATACTGTTAAGCATGGTTTTACACAAGAAACAGTTTTGAGAATAAGCGATATCAAAAATTTATCAGACATTGATTACATTATAATTGGAAACTACCATATGGATCACTCTGGCAGCCTTCCTTTTTTGATGAAAAGAGCAAAAAATGCAACTATTGTCGGAACAGAGGAGTGTAAAAAAGCAATAGAAAAGTACCATAATGGGAAGTGGAACTTTAAAATAGTAAAAGAGGGAGACACATTAAGTCTTGGAAAGAGAACTCTACTATTTAAGGAATTTAAATTAAAATCAGGCAACCTTCTTTTGACTTATTCCAATTATGACAAACTCCTTTTTTCTCAAGATCTGTTTTCCCAACATATTGCTTCAGATTTTAGAATGGACAATCATATATCTGAACTTGAAAATGATGCTCTTTCTTATTTTGTTAATTATTTGATACCTATTGAAACGCTGCCCGATTTATCAGAAATAGATATATTGGCCCCAAACCACGGAGTCATCTGGTGTCAAAATACTAGAAAGATTATTGAAAAATACCAAGAATGGATCAAAGGCAAATCAAACACAAAAGTCACCATACTCTATTCTAGTATATGGCGAGGTACGGAGAAGATGGCTTATTCGATTGCAGATGGAGTTAGTGCATCCGGTGCAGAAGTCCAGGTAATAAACTATGATGTTCACGATGTTGGCTACATTTTAACAAAGCTCTTTGAATCAAGATCAGTTGCGATAGGTTTTCCATCATTTAAAACTGGCATACCTCTTACATTATCAAAGTTATTTTATTACATTAAACTCATAGGCCTAAATAAAAAATCTTTATTATTATTTACTTGTTACTCCAATACTAAAAGTCCAATTGACGCTTTTTTAAAAATAGCTTTAGATAATGATTTTGAATTATTTGAAAAACCATTAGAAGTCCAATATGCGCCAAATGAAGAAGAATTAAAGATATGCTTTGAGCTAGGCAATAGATTAGGCGAAAAGACTAAAAATAACAATGGGCAATAAGGTATTATGCAAAAGAATGATAAGATAAAGATCATTGAAACTGCAATTGAGGCAGAAAAGGAAACGTTAGGAACCTATATTAAATCTGCAATAAAAGTTTCAAACATTGTTGGCAAGAACATGTTTTTGAAATTGGCTCTTGACGAAATGAAGCACAGAGAAATTTTAGAGGTCGCTCTTAAAGCTCAGCTTGAAGGTGGAAAATGCGTATTCCCAGAAGTAGAAAAAAATGAGATAAAAAAAATTGTCCCCGATGTTGAAAGTGAGATTGAAAAAACAAGCCACTTGGGGCAGGATGATTTAGCTATTTTGATGCTGGCCCAAAAAGTTGAGAAAAACGGTATAGACTATTACAAAGATTGCATAAAAAATTCTTGGGATGAAGAAACAAAAAAGATGTTTTCATACCTTGTCAAGATGGAGGAAGAGCATTATTCTCTCATCCAGACACAGATTGACTATATCGAAGGAACGGGGTATTGGCTTGGCATAAGAGAGTTTACCCTTGATGATTAAGTTATTTGAAGTCCCTTATTAAGGATCCTAAATCTCCAAATCTTACCTTTTGTTTACAGAGAGAAGGAAGGTAAATTGCCGCTTTTCCAGAATTAGTCGCTGTTTTTTGGTACATCTCTTCAATAGGTGTTACAACCATGCATGTATCTGCTAAAAGCTTAGCATACTTTTCTATTTCTTGCGCAACTCCAGTTCTTTCAAGCTCATTTTTTACATACCTTGAAGTGCATATCCATATGTCCCCTTTGAATTTTCTTCCCTCTTTTTTGAAAATCTCCAAGGCCTCTGTTACCTCTCCAACAGAGCAGTGAGGACAACCTATGCATATAAGTTCCATATCGTCAGAAGAGTTTAATTTGCATTTACTTTCCTCTATCTCTTCTTTGCCGACTTCTATTTTTTCTAGATTATCAGCTATCGCTTTGTTATACTCTGGTGTCAATCCTTCAACATGGTATAAGGCTACTGAGCCAGAGGCCGCCATAGTGGCGCCAAGTGACTTTAGCTTGTCAGAGTCCAGCTCTAAATTCTTAAAGTAAGGGATCTTACTTCCAATAATTGAACCAACGTAATTTCCCAGAGCACCAACATCAGAATATGATCTGATTTGGGCTTTAACATCAATTATTACTCCCGCCTTTCTATTTTCTTCGAGATGTAGCCCATAGTTTGGGGTCTTCCCTATTATACTAGAAGCAAGAGAGGATGGTCCCCCCTCCCTATTGCTTTTTGCACCAAGGACGGAGTTTACAAATGATACCGCAGAGGATTCACTCCATGCAACATGCTCCCCGCAATCGGGTCTATTTCCAATCAAATAAGGGGTACATGTACAGCTACAGTCTATTCCCATCTTTAGATAAGCATCAAGGATCTCAAGTTGCTTTTCTGCAAACTCTTTTTTTATCCCCATTCGCTGCCATTCTGTTGAGTCCATTCCTATTGGATTCAATGTTGATTTTACCTTTACCTTAGAGCTCTTAGAAAACTCTGATACAAAGAAAAGTCCAGCATCACCTATAGTCTTGTAAGAAGCTCCAGCTATCTGGCATGATGAAACAGGGATAAGTTTATCAGCACCATAAATATCTCCCAAAGAAGCTAGGATCTCCATAGATTTTTGTGCGGCATACCCTTCTTTACCTTCCAGAATACGCTCTTCTTCCTTAGTAAGGTACATACATTATACTTCTTTTATAATATTATAAATCTTTGGAAGTCTTATCTACAAATTTGTTCATGAACATTCCTTTTTCTTTTAATACTATAGCTCCTGAAACTATTAAAAGCGTAAATACGAAGATTGAATAATAAGTTATAGTTTCACTACCTGAAACAACTGGGCCAAATATAATCTGGCTTCCAGTAAAGCTTGCATGTGTGAGTTGGGCTAAAAACAAACTTTTTGTGCTATTGTAGATCCAGACTATTAGAATTCTTAATGCAACGAGCCCCACTATCCATAATCCAAAATGAAGAAAATAAGTTTCATTATAGAAGTTAATTGAACCTAAGTAGTCTGCAAACAAATGCCAGATTGTATGTATGAAACCAAGTGAAATACCAGAAACTAAAGGTATATATTTCAATTGTAGTTTTTTCAGTGCAAATCCAGTCCAACCTATCTCTTCAAAGAATCCACTCATAAATCCGATTGCAACTCCAAAAATTATAGAAAAGTTCGGTAAAAATCTTGGAGAATTAAATGACAATAAAAAGAGTATTGCCAGAAGAACTAGAGGTATTAAAAATAGTGATGCAGCATACCACTTAATACCAACCTTAACGTTACCTATTGAAGCTATCAGCCTTTTCAACCCTTCCTTTCCATCTAAACTCCACGTAAGAAGAAAAGAAGAGATAGTGGGACCAGCTAGCATTACAAGCCATATGAATAGTACTTGTTTTGAAAACCCTTCGGTTAATATTTTCTCTCCGGAGAATATTTGAAATCCCGCTGGGCCTAAAATCAATATTATTCCGCCCCAGGATATAATGTAGGTCAATAGAAAGTAAAGTAATAGCGAATGTTTTCTAACAAATTCTTTACCACTCATAGTTTTATCACTTCTTCTATAATTTTCAGTTAAAACCCCTTTGCTCCTTCTTTTTCATGTAGAGGGTCCTAAAGCTTCCTATCTCTGCATAGTTTACACCGTGAGGAACATACTTTCCGTGGTAGAGGTACTTCCACCAGTGTACGACAAATCCACCAACTGCAAGCTCCTTTAGTTTTCCCTTCTCTCTGTACTTTGAAAGTTTGAGCTCATTTTCAAGAGTTCTTATATCTGAAACTGTGTCGCCACCATTTATGAAAAATTTGCTTGATTTGTTTAGGACTTCTTTGCAGAAGCTGTTTGTTGTTGATTCTGCCTTGCAGCAATCAAGATTCTCTCTCTGCTCCCAGGATCCGTTCTGGAGGAATATCCTCTTTGCGGCCATGTTCCCAATCATTGTAATGCTGTTTGGGCCTATAGATTCAAACTTTCCTTCTCCAATATCCTTTAGATTTACCGTCTTTGTCGTGCCATCAGATTTTTTGATATTGACATCAATTGGTAATATCATACTGATGGAGCCGTTGTCGATCTTTTTTGCTATTTCAAGTGCGTTTTCTTTTACCTTGTCCCAGTTTTTCTTGTAGAACTTTTCTATTAATTCAGTGTTCTCTTTTCCAATTGACGTTGGGAGCGTCCTCTTTAGTGAAGGTGCCTTTTGAGAAAGTGCCCACAAGAGTAAAACAAATACAGGCCCACCATCAAGGACCACCATAAGGTCATCTCTTCCTTCTGTAAGTCTAATAGCATCAAGTTTTTCTGACTTTGCACCTGCCACTCCCCACATTTTTAGTTCGCTTGTGTCGGTATAGAGTTGAGTTATATCATAAAGTTCACTTAAGAAACTGTTATTGCAGTAACAGCCATCAGCAAAAAGCCTGAGAGAAAGAGCATCCCTGTGGCAGCAGGAAAGGGCCCCATTTATCTTTGTATACTTCGTGAAGTACTGCCAAAATTCAGTCTGAGTAGAGTCAGTTGGTGGCACAAGCTCATCACCGCAGATCTTTCTAACGTTTTCCAAGAATACAATTGAGTCCTTATTAGACTCGTTTAATTTTCTAAGTTCTTCCATATCCCTTGCAAAGAATATATTTTTTAGGGGAAGAGCTGTTTTCACCTTACTATTTTCAACTTCTGCCTTTAGTTCACTAAAATTATCTTCAATTGATTTCTCTGCCTTTGAGGCATGAGCTATTACAAGAATGTTTGATCCAGGTTCCTGATGTTTTCTTAGCTCACAGATTGTGTCAACTGCTTGCTCCATTCTAACTGAAGGGCCAGGAGGTCCATTAATATCAGTTCTAAAGTAGACCGTACCCGTCGTCTCAGGAAGATCAGAAAACTCAGCAAAAACAAGATCGTGATGTGGAGTTTTTAATATCTTCATGTTCTCCCTCAGTCAATAAGAACTTTGAAAAATTTATAAAGGTATTGCAAAAGCAAAATAAAATTAGAAAATAATAATTCTATTTTTCTTCTACCTTTTCTTCTAAAATCTTTTCTGTGTACCTGCACTTGGGGTAACTAGAACATCCGATAAATGGGCCGTAGAATGATTTCTTTATAACAAGATTTTCCCCACACCTTGGGCATTTTTTTCCTTCCATAGGAGCAGAATAATTATTCTTTGAGGGGCACTCTTGATTTATACAGACTGTTTGAGGTCTGGATCTCTTTCTTGTTGCTATAACAACAGGAAATCCACAGATCTTACATTTGTCCTCTGTTGGGGTAACAAGGCAGTTACTTGGAAGAGAAAATGTTGCGTTACACTCTGGGTATCGCTGGCATGCTATGAAGGGGCCAAATCTTCCACTTCTAATGAAAAGCTCTCCTTCACCACAAATCGGACAGATTCCAACATAGTTCCTCCTTCTCTCCTCTCTTTCAAGGTAAACTAGGAGCTCTTTACCAACATCTTCTTCATTTTCTTTGAACTTAGTGAAGATATCGGTAAGTTTTTCCTTTGCCTCGGAAAGTATCTCTTCTTTTGTGATTTCGTTATCCTGAATCTTTTCCATCTGCTCTTCGAAATGCTTTGTTAGTTCTACTGACACGATATCTGGGCAGTACTTTTCTAGAGTTCCAACTATACCTTCACCAAGGTCAGTAACAATTATCTGCCGACCATCAATATAGTTCCTATCATACAAAATATCAACTATATTGGCCCTTGTCGCTTTTGTTCCAATCCCTAGTTTTTCCATCTCAGATACTGCTGAAGCAGGGTTATAACGTGCAGGAGGCTTAGTTGCCTTTTCTTCCTTCTTTGGGGAAATCTTTTCTAGCATCTCTCCTTGCGTTAGCTCAGGAAGCAATACCTCTTCAACACCAGAATAATCGCCGTAGTATTTCAAAAATCCGGGGTCAATACCAACTCTTCCACTTGCAAAAAATGAATGGCCGTTTACATCCATCTCAACTGAAATCGACTCGTAAACGTAAGGCTTTCCAAAGACAGCTAAGAATCGCTTGACTATAAGATCATAGAGATTTGACTGATCGTCTTTTAGTTTTTTAGGCAATTCCCCTGTTGGGTGGATTGCAGGATGTGCAGGGTCATCTTTTTTACCTTCAGTTGGAATTAGATTTGTCTTCATTAGCTCTTCACAATGGCTGGAGTATTCTTCTATTTTCTTTAACTTCTCCATTATTCCTCGTAAATTGAGACTAGAGGGGTATTTTTGGGATGATGTTCTTGGGTAGGAAATTAACCCCGCCTCGTAAAGCGACTGTGCAATGTCTTGAGTTCTTTTTGGTAAATAGCTAAAGTTCTTGTAGGCTTCCTTTTGCAAGGTACCTAGGTCAAATGGGTGCGGTGGATTAATCCTTTTTTCTTTCTTTGATATCTCCTTTACTAAAGCAGGTTTATTCTTAATGTCTTTAAAAATTGACAAAGCTTCATTTTCATCGAAGAATTCCTTTTGGTAAGATGCTTTTACTGAAATACCATCTTTTTTGAATTCAATAAATAAAATCCAGTATGGCTCTGATACGAACTGATAAATTTCTTTTTCCCTTTCTAGTAGAAACTTCAAAGTTGGCGTCTGGACTCGTCCTGCTGAAAGTGTTACATACCTCCCAGAAACTTTTTTCAAAGACTCTGTCATCGCCTTCGAAGTGTTTATACCATAGTACCAGTCAAGGATGTGTCTTGCAAGACCAGCGTTTATCATTGGGTAATCCGGAGGATTTAGATTCTCATAGGCGGATATAATCTCATCCTTTGTTAACGATGAGAACTTCATCCTAAATGATTTTGAGATATCTGTCTTTGCACCATAGACAAGTGCGTTATGGCCTATAACTGAACCCTCAATATCATAGTCACATGCATTTACAAATGTGTCCATTTCCTTTGATATCTCTTCGATAAGCCTTACATAGGGTTCTACATATTTACTTTTCTTACTGTTCTTGAATGTTTCAACCCACTCCACATCAAAAAATGGATAGTCTCTTATCGGAGTTCTCTGTCGTAACTTGTAAAGATGGCCAACTGCAGAGACAACGTATACTTTATTGCCACCTTCTTCAACTTCATAGTATTTTACACCCTCATACTGGTTTTTCTTTGCATTTCCAAGAAAGTTTGCAATTTTTTCTGCTACATTTGGTTTTTCTGTTAGTATGAGAGTATTCATTGGAAATGGGAAAAGAACTCGATTTATAAGGCTTTTCAAATGTCTTAATATCGGCGTAATACTCTATTCGGCAAAAATCTTATATATGCGTTTTATGTTGTTTTTATACCTTGGTGGTCCTATGAGAAAAAGATACTTTATTGCAACATTTATTGTTTTTATAATAACCTTAGCTCCAGTTTTTGGCCAATTTAGAGATATTATCTGGGAACAAAGATACGATGGCGGATTAGATGAAATGGCATATGCAACTGTAATAGATTCAAAGGACAATGTAATAGTCACAGGAACATCCCGAGATATAATTAGAAGAGATCGAGATTTTTATACAATCAAGTATGATAAAAATGGAGACGTGGCTTGGGAACAAAGATTCAATGTTGGCATTAGGGACGAATCATATGGCATTGCAGTAGATTCGATGGACAATATTATTACCGTAGGAACTGCAAGTGGGAAATATTTCATAATAAAATATGATAAAAATGGAGAGGTGATTTGGAATGATTCTCCAAATAGAGGAAACGACGATATTGCATATGACGTTGCAGTAGATTCAAAGAATAACATTATTGTTACAGGTAGGACAAAAGTGATAGTATATAATTATTACACAATTAAATATGATAACGATGGTAACATGCTATGGAAAGTCATGTGGACCAATGGTGAAGACGACGTTCCTTATGGGATTGCAGTAGATTCAAAAGATAATATTATTGTAACAGGATTTTCTAGTAACGGTAAAGAACATAGAGGGCGTGGCGATTATACATTTTACACATTTAAGTATGATAAAGATGGCAACAAATTGTGGCATGGCAAATGGGGCACCTCTGAGCCATATGCCGAAGCATTCTCTGTAGGCATTGATTCCAAGGACAATATTATTGTAACCGGATTTGTGATGGCTAAAGATAAATATAAAATCTATACAGTAAAATCAAATTCTGAAGGAAATATTCTATGGGAAAAAATATATGAAAAAAGCAATTACGATAGAGCCTATGATATCACAATTGATAAAAACGATAATATTTTAGTCACTGGAATAACACAAATCAATGAAATAAATTATGGATTTATAACTTTAAAATATGACACTAAAGGCACACTTCTCTGGGAAAAGATATACGATAATGGTAGAATATCACAAGCAAATGGGATTGCAATAGATTCGGAAAACAATATACTTGTTACTGGTGGATCTAAAGGAGAAACATGGGATTTTTTGACAATTAAATATAGGAACAAGTAATTATTTTTTTATAATCCCTATATTTTCACTCTTTATTATCTCATTATAATTTTTATATCCTAAAATGGGCTCTATCTCCTCAGTATTTCGACCCTTTATCATTTCAAGTTCCTTTTTAGTATAGTTTGTTATCCCTTTGGCAAAAATACCTTTTTCAGTCTGAATTGAAACGATGTCACCTGCTTCAAATTCTCCTTGAACATTAACTATTCCTCTTGGCAGCAGGCTTTTGTGATCTAAAAGAGCATTTTTTGCACCTTCATCTACAAAAATCTTACCTTTAGGTTTTGCAAGAGTAATCCACCTTATTTTGTTCTTCTCTATTTTTTTTGTAGGGATAAATAAGGTTCCAATATCTTCTCCTGACACAGCTCTAGAAATTAAGTCTTTATCTTCACTTGAAGCTATAATCATGTAACATCCTGATTTTTGTGCAATCTTAGCAGCTTCTAATTTAGTTTTCATTCCACCTGTACCCTTTTCTCCAGCCCCTCCCCCAAAACTTTCTATTTCTGGGGTAATCTCTTCAATAATAGGTATTTTCTTAGCATCTTTTGATTTTTTAGGATTTTTAGTATAAAGACCGTCTATATCGGTCATTAGTATTAATAAATCGGCTTCAACCTTACTTGAAACCATAGCTGATAGGGTATCATTGTCCCCAAAAGTTTCACCAATCTCATGTACGCATATCGGATCATTTTCGTTTATTATAGGTACTACCCCTAGTTCTAAAAGAACAGCCATACTGTTTCTAAGATTAAGGTAAGTCTTTCTGTCTGAAAAAGCATCATATGTTAGAAGAATCTGTGCAACTTTAAGGCCAAACTCTTTAAAGACCTCGCTCCACTCATGCATTAAAATGCCCTGGCCAACAGCAGCAGTTGCCTGCTTTAACGGTATTGATTTTGGGCGCTCTTTGAATTCTAATATTTCACAGCCTGTTCCAATAGCACCTGAGGAAACAAGGATTATATCTACCCCTTCTGATTTTAATATTGAAACTTGTCTTGCAACTTCTCTGGCAAAATCTTTGTTAAACTTTCCTTCTTTGGTAGTAAGGCTTGATGTTCCAATTTTTACAACTATTTTTTTTACATTCCTGAAAAGCTCTTTCCTGTTAGCCATTTTATTGCCTTCTTAATCATTTTAAAGATTCATTAAATTTTTTATCAATTTTCTTATGGGTGTATACTTTTGCGTTTTCCCCAACATAATCTGAAACTTTGTGACCATTTCCTAATAAAACATATTTGTATATTAGCATTCCTTCCATACCAGTCGGTCCTCTTGCATGTATTTTTCCAGTACTTATCCCAATTTCTGCACCTTTTCCATATCTAAATCCGTCTGCAAATCTAGTAGAAGCATTTAGCATCACTGAAGAAGAATCCACAAAGTTCAAGAAATATTTACTGGCCTTTTTGTCCTCTGTGATTATTGTATCTGTATGATGAGAGCCATACTTATTAATATGGGAAACTGCATCTTCTAAAGATTTCACAATTTTTATTGCTATTATTAGATCGTTATATTCAGTTGCCCAGTCCTTCTCCTTTGCCTTTTTCACTTTTAAATCCTTTAGAATTTCATAGCTTTGCTCACAGCATCTCATCTCTACATTAGATTCTTTGTACATCTTTCCAATTTTTGGGAGAAACTTCTTAGCTGATTTTTCGTGCACTAGCAATGTTTCAATAGCATTACATACCGCAGGATACTGCACCTTTGCATCAAAACATACATCAAGAGCCTTCTCCTCACTATATTTTTTATCGACATAAGCGTGACATATTCCATCTGCATGGCCTAGGACAGGAATTTTAGTGTTTGACTGTACAAATCTTACAAAATCATTTGACCCTCTTGGGATTATGAGGTCGATGTATTTGTCTAGTTTTAACATTTCAGTTACATCTTCCCTTTTTTCTAACAGCTGGAATGCATTTTTTGGAATTGATTTATTTTTAATAGAGCCAATCAAAACTTCATAAATTGCCCTATTTGTTTTCACTGATTCCTTGCCCCCCTTTAATAAAACCCCATTCCCACTTTTGAGTGCAAGAGATATTATTTGTGGTACTACATCAGGCCTTGATTCAAATACCATCCCAATTACGCCTATTGGTACGGCAATCTGGTAGAGATCCAGCCCAGAATCGAGTTCAATTCCGCTAAGAGTTTTCCCAACTGGATCTTCTAGCTTTGCCACATCTTTAATACCGCTAATCATATCATTTATTTTTGAATCAGTCACCTCAAGCCTTTTTACAAGAGATTCTGTCAATTCTCCTTTTTGAAAGAGTTTTTTAGCTTCGGCAATATCAAAACTATTGGCTTCTAAAATCTTTTTTCTGTTCTTGTCAAGCGATTTTGCCATAAGAAGTAATGCTTCATTTTTATCATTCGTATTAGCGTTGGATAGTTTGATGAAAGCTTCTTTTACCAAAATGGCCTTATCCTTAACACTTTCCATATACTTCCCCCAATTCTTTTGACCTTTCTGTGGCTTTTATAACTGCTTCTGTTATCCCTTTTTCCATCAGATACTCTTCAAGTTTCAGTAATCCTTTTTCAGTTGTGCCGCCAGGTGTTTTTACCATATTTATTAACTCTTCAAAGCTCTTGTCAGTTGAAGATGCCATTAAAACTGCCCCATATAAGGTATCCAAAGAAAGTTTTCTAGAAATCTCTTCAGATAATCCAGCTTTTATTCCGCCCTCAGTCAATGCCTTTAGAAATGAAAAAACATATGCAGGACCAGATCCAGATAACCCAGTAACGGCGTCCATCTTACTTTCATCGACTTTGATAACTGAACCAAGATTCTTGAAAATATCTACGAATTGCTCTTCATTTTCTTTAGCCACATGTTTCCCTAGTGAATAACAGGATGGTGAGAAACCAATAGAGAGTGAAATATTTGGCATGACTCGGATAACTGCCACATTTGGGATAATATTTTCAATAAATCTTATAGGAACTCCTGCAGCAACAGAAATTACGAGTTTTCCACCTAAGTTTAAGTCTTTGACACTTCCAAGTACTGTGGCAATTAAATTAGGCTTTATAGCCACTATAATTACTTTAGAAGATGAAAAAACATCTTTATTATCTAACGATATATTTATTCCATATTCACTTTTAATTGGATTTAATATGTTTTCTGAAACATCATTTAGGATAATATTTTCCCCTTTGAGTGCCTTTTTCTCAATTAGACCTTTTATTATGCCGCTACCAATTTTCCCGGCCCCAACTATACCTATTTCAAACATATTGATTTTTTTCATTTCATTTTATTTTAAACTTTACCGTTAGCAGTGTTGAAAACTTTATAAATAGATTTTTTGAATATATTTTATGATTGAAGCTACTTTTTACTTAGAATCCCAGAGTAACTCAAAAGAGGCTCTTGAAATCTCGCTTAAAAAATTGCTTGAGGAGATCAAGTCTTTAAAAAATGTAAAGATAACTAGAGAGCTATTCCATGAGATTATATCTGATGAAGACGAGATGGGCAGGATTTTTTACTCTTCAGTAGTTGAAGTTGATATTAAGACAGAGTTTAGAGAGTACATCACCCTTTGTATGAGACTTGTACCCTCAACAATTGAAATTATAAGTGGAGATGTAAAGATCAAATCAAAGGAACTTCTGGAGATTTTTGGTGATGTTTCAGCTACAATTAACAAACTATGCAAAAAATATAGTTTATCCCTTTACAGAATCGGAGAAACTGAAGGCTTAACCCAGAAAAAAATTGGGCTTGAAGAAGAACAAATTGAAGAGGCGATAGACCAAGGTGGGGTCTTATTTAAGTTTGTAGTTGAGGCTAGGGCAAAGGATGAAAAGTCTGTAATGGAAAAGACAAAAGACCTTGTAAATGATACAGGGGCACTAATAAATAAGATGCTTGCAAAGAAAGTTGGAGAGGGCGAAGCTTGGGAAGGAGTAGTTGGGATGGAAGCCTTATTTTTTGATATTGAAACTTTGTTTGAAGCAGTAATAAAATTTTCTCCTGTGGCAATGAGTGTGATAGAGCCAGATGTAATACACCTCAATATGTCTGAAGTACAGGACATAGGAATTGATGTTGCAGGAATAATTCATCAGTTAACATTTGATGTCATTACCCGGGGAATGAACTCAAGCCTTGGTAGTTTTAGGGCCACACAAGCCTAAATAATATTTTTTTATATTTAATTTGTTAGGCTTTCCATATTTTCCCTATTTTTTTCCATATTTTTATATATATGGAAAGTAGGAAATAATACGGAGGTTAAATATGAAAAAAATATTTGTATTAGTATTTATGATGCTTTTAGTTACGCAATTTTTTTCTGTTGTGGCAGATGAAACTGAAAGCTTTTGTTTTATTTTGCCCGGATCTTTATCTAGTATTTCTCTCGTAAAAAGTGGATTTTACACTGCAGCATCTGGGTATGGTTCAGGATCTTCAATATACGTTTACGGAAAGGATACAATAATATGGTCTACTAGAAAAAATGCATCTTCTGTTAGTATTTCTCCTAATGGGGACTTTCTTCTAGCTTTGACTTCAGATGGATTAGAATACTATGATCTTGTAGGAACTACAGACCCCCAAAAAGCTCAGCCTAGCTTGGTATGGGTTCCCTTAGGAGGGGGTTGGTGGGGAGGTTTTCTTGATAAATCCTTTTCGGATAACGTGTCACCAAAATGGAAATTAAATACTTTAACAAATCAAAGAGAGGCTAAAATATTTGAAGAATCATTAATTTTATTAAGTGATAGCAATAAATTATCTTTACTAACTAATAAAGGAAGCTTATTGTGGGATTATAACTTCGAATCCAATATTAAGTCCGTTAATCCTTCTTCAAATAAATATATTGGTGTCACTACCGCTAACAAATTTTATCTCTTTAATAAAGCGGGAGTTTTATTGTGGTCAAAAGATGTAGGAGATCCAAAAGAGATATTATTTGATAATAAAAATTCAAGAGTTCTCTTGGTACATGACAAAACTGGAATTGAATTTTCTGATATAACTGGCAATATATTATGGAAAAAATCGCTTACAAATGAAAAAATTAAAGTTGCCACAATGTCTGATTCAGGAAAACATATAGTAATAGGCACAGATAGCAATAATCTCTATTTCTTTGTTGAAAGTGGAGACGTAGTATGGAAAAAAGAATTAAAAGGTATGCCCAGTGCACTATCTATTTCTTCAGATGGTAAGTTCATGGCAGTTGGTACTTCTAATAAGGGTGGCTATTATTTATTCGATTGGAATGGTAACGAACTATGGAATAAAATTGAATCTGATAAATCTATTTGGCACGTTTACATACCAAAAAATGCTAATTATATTCTAGCAAGTTCAGTAAAATACATGGATTCTAATCAAAAAATAATAATTGAACCAAAAGTATGTTATTATAATTTAACTGCTTACGCAATACCTCCGACTGATTTGAATTATAATATTACTAGCTCAGTTGCTGAAACTGTTCCAACTACAATACCCGAAAACCAAGTTATCGAAAATGCTCAAAACGTAGAAAACATAACCTTTAACGAAGAAATTAAAAAGAATGACGAACAATCTGAAATTAAAAATACTCCATTTGAAGAAGTTGGCATCTTTGGTGGATCTGTAGCGGCCCTACTATATATTTACTTAAAAAAGAAAAAATAATTTATTTTATTTCTTATTATTCTTTTAAAAAGCATCTATATGAACTCCTATCTCTTTTTAGACAAAAGATTTATAAATAAAGTCAATCAATATAATATTGTACCCTTTTGAGAAATTAAATTAAAACCTATTTAAGGTGAAAATATATGAAATTAAGAACAATTGGAGCAGTCCTTGCAGGGGCTGCAATGATTGGAGCAACTGTAGCTGGCGCAGCCGCTGCAGCAGACGCTCCAGCTAAGTCATGGTTTATTGACCCAGCAACGGGACAACCAAACGTAACAGTAGTGGTTGGTGCACAGGCCAACGCATCCGATGTAGTTTCTGCATCATTAATCGCAGCAGCAGTCGGAAACATGGCAACTGTTGAAGAAACAGCATCAACAACAAAAACAGCATCCGTAAAGTGGGAGAAAGTTGGAGAATACAGGTACGACATTCCTTTAAGAGTAGACTACAATACTGCCAACTGTTACAATTTAAGACCCGCTTCATACTACGCTGGATATGAATTATATTCAAGCATGTACTGGGAAACAGCAGAAAACAGCTGGCCAAACCCAGCATACGATACATATGTTCAAATAGCAATGCCATCAGATGTTAGAAATCCTGCAGGTAGCTTAGTTGCTAAGGGACTTTCAACACTATGGTTCTCAAACTCTACAAAAGAATGGGATTCAAAGGACAGAGTTTATAAGTTTACAGTATTGACATCCTCTGGAACAACTGTACAATACGAACTAGTTAATGTAGCAGTAGCTGGATCTCCAACTGCAGGCATGACAAGAGGAAATGCATGGGCAAGTGGAAGCTATGACGATGCAGATGGTGCATGGGACTTTGCATATGGAATGTTCTCTACAAGAGCTTGGGTAGATGTTTACAAACAGACACCACAGACATTTGATTCTGCATGTGATTACAACTTTGGTGGAACAGGTACCGCAATGGAAGCACACGAAGAAATCCAGTTAATAGTCTCAGACAAATACGAATCTGACCCAGGGCCCAACGGAATTGCAGATTTCATAGGCGACAAAGGTTCAGTTTCAGGAATTGTATACAGAACTGCAGAAATTAGATATCCATTACTTGAAAATGGCCAGAACATCTGTGGCATCAACAAGTGTTGGGGTATGGTAGACTTTACAACTGCACAGAAAGGATACTTAAATGAAATAAAATTCCTTGGAAAGATGTACAAACCAATGTTCGCTGGTGCAACATGGACAAACACCGTTGACGGAATGGAGTACTACCTTGGTGGATACTTCATGTACGGTAGACCATATGCAGAAGCAGAGAAAATCATGAAGGTCGGAGATGTTTACAACTTCCACGGATGGACTGTAACATTAAATGATGTTAACATCTATGAAAACAAAGCATACATAACAGTATCAGGCCCAGCCTTAACTTCACCATTTACATTCATAATGGTAATGGACTCACTTGGTGACTGTACTGTTTGCTGCCCAGATTGTGCAACATACGGTGGAAAGGGTTCATTCACATCCAACCCAACAAGAAGAAATGAATACGACCCATATGTTAAATACACAACTGTAACAAAGGAAAAGAGCGGATACTCTTACGACTTCTTCAGATATGTAAACTTCATGCTCGACGGTATCAAGACATTCGTCGGTGCAGACGGTTCATACCTTGCAGAATTCAACCTTTACGCAATTGAAGACTTCGGATACTTAGAAGACAAGGGATGCTGTGATCCATTCGTCACAACACCAAACGACTACGGTCTTGCAATAACTGGTGGATGGAGAAGAGTAGCAATGGATGCTGAGTTTATCTCACCAACAGAGGCTACTGTAACAGTAGTACCTTGGGAATTTGCAACTACAGTTGTAGGTGACTACGATATAGATGATGCATACATACTTTGGAAACCAGCACCAAGATGTACAACCTACTGCCCAGATGCAAACTTTGATACACTTGAATTACAGCTTTGTGACACAATCAACATACCAAACTGTGAGACAACTTACACAGTTAACGGTCCAGAGAACTACTTTACAGTTGAAGTAGTCGATGTTGATTACGGTAGATACAACACCGGAGCACTATTTGACTCAGTTGCAACTACAGCAGCAATCTACGGACCATTTAAAGCACCAGTTCTTCCTGATGCATTGGCAACACCACAAGGTGCTGCACCTGCATATTTCGGACTTGCTGCAGTTACACCATACGTTGGTCAGGCATTAAAAGACAATCCTGACAAAGACGGTGTATACTTAAGAATCAACATGTCCACAGCAGGCGACACAATAAAGTACACAGCAAACGTCAAGATTGACCCAGTTGAGCTCATAAAACTTGACATAGAAGTCAACACTGCCACAAACACAAGGAACTTAATTCTTGTCGGTGGACCAGTATACAACAGCATCGTAAAGGACTTAGTCGACATGGGAGCATCCACAGTTGACTGGGCAACCTCTGCCGGAGAATGGGAATGGATAGCAGACCCAATGGCAAAGGGATACGATGTATTAATCGTTGCTGGTGCTAACAGAGAAGAAACAAGAATGGCAGCAGAAGACCTAGTAGCAATGTTGAACTAAATTAAAATAAATATATTTTAATTTATTTTTTTCTTTTATTTTATTTAAAATTTTAATCTAGAACTCTAGTTTCTTTTCTCAAATAGGTCGTTTAATTAAGCGAATACCCATTTAAAGATTTATTTACCTTTCTCAATATTTTATCTAACTCTTATGTCCCTATTTTCCTTACATTATCGAACATAATTTATTAAGTTATTGATTATTTTATTTAATATTCTTATATTTTTTTTTATTTATTATTGCAACCAAAAGATTTATATACTATTAAAAAATATAGTATATTGTAGCTAAACGTTATTGTTTAGCAATAGAGGTGAAATAATATGAGAATAAAAATGTTAGGGGCTGCTTTAACGGGAGCCCTAATGTTAGGAGCAACATTAGCAGGAGCAGCGTCAGCAGCGTCAGTTCCACCAAAAAGCTTTTTCATTGATCCAATTACAGGGGAACCAGACGTCGTCATTGCCGTTGGTGCAACAGCTAACGCATCTGATGTAGTTTCTGGGTCTTTAATCGCTGCAGCAGTTGGAAACATGGCTACAGTTGAAGAAACAAAGACTGTTACTAGATCTGCAAGTGCTACTTTTGACTACATGATGGAGTACAACTACTCTTTCGATAGGTTGGCAAAAGCAAGTGGCGGATTAAACTTTGAAGAATATAACGCTACAACTTGTTCTGACGGAACTCTATTGACTGCAAAGTGGTACACAGACTATGAGCTTTATTCAACTCAATTCTGGGAAACTGCATATGACCAGTACCCAAGCTCTGTGTATGATATCTCCGTAGCTATAGCTATGCCAAGGGAAATCAGAAATACAGCAGGGGATATTGTAGCAAAGGAATTAAACACACTTTGGTTCTCAAGCTCTCCAAAAGACTGGGATTCAAAGGATAGGATATACTATAGAAGTTTGAACACTTCAAGAAAATACTATTTAGTTTCAACAAAAACAACAAATGCGGGGGATCCAACATTTCCTATAGTTAAAACTGGTGGACTCATGTCCTCCTATGCAGGGGGTAGCTATGATAATGGGGATACCACATGGGACTTTGATGGATACGCATTCTTCACAACAAAGGCATGGGTTAACGTTGCAGATCCAACAAGCGTAGCAGCAAGATACAATGCAACAGATGACTGTGACTATCTATTTGGTGGAACAGGTACAGCTATGGAACCACATGAAGAAATTCAGGTAATCCTTGCAGATATAGAGAACACACCCGATGGTCTTGCAGATCTAAGAGGGGACAGAGGTTCTGCTTCAGGTATTATTTACAGGACAGCAGAAATCAGATATCCTCTACTTGAAAATGGTCAGAACATCTGTGGTGTAACAAAGTGTGACGGAATGGTCGACTTTGACACAGCAATAAAAGGATATCTTCCTCAGATTAAGTTCCTAAATAAGATGTACACCCCAATGTTTGCCGGTGCAACATTTAACACTGACTTAGGTGACAATGGGTACCTCGGTGCATACTTTGTATATGGTAAACCATATGGTGAAAAAGAAAAGATCATGAAAGTAGGAGATGCTTACTCCTTCCATGGATGGACAATAAATCTATCTGATGTAAACATCTACGAAAACAAGGCTTTTATAACGGTTGAAGGTCCTGAACTAGCTTCACCATTTAGCTTCATAATGGTCATGGACTCTTTGGAAGACTGTTTCGCATGCTGCCCAGACTGTGCCGTTTACGGTGGCCAGGGTTCATTCACATCTAATCCAACAAGAAGAAACGAATACGACCCGTATATGGTCAAGATCACCAAATCAAAGGAAAAAGATGGAAAGTCATACGATCTTTTCAAATACACTGCTTTTGCACTTGACGGTATTAAGACATTTGTCGGTGCAGATGGTACATACCTAGCAGAGTTCAACATCTATGCAGTTGAAGACTTTGGATGGTTTGAAGACAAAGGATGCTGTGATCCATTCGTCACAACACCAAACGACTACGGTCTTGCAATAACTGGTGGATGGAGAAAAGTATCCTATGATGCTAACGGGTCTAATGTAGGATCAGGAACCATAGGGTGGTATTCTTGGGAAGATGGATTAGCCCCCGTTGCACCAGGTGAAGAAGATGTTTACATTCCTGAAGCATTCGTTCTATGGCAACCAGCACCAAAGTGCAATACGCCATGTCCTGATGCAAACTTCGATACATTGGAACTCCAGCTTTGTGACAACATTGATATACCAGACTGTGAAACAGAATTTACAGTCAACGGTCCAGAGAACTACTTCTCAGTTACAATCCAAGATATAGACTACGGAAGAGCAAACATGACATTGAATGGAGCAACAAGTGCAGGATACACTCAATTACTTGGTTACTATGGGGTTGGCGCTGGAAATAATCCCCAACCAGGAGTATACTTTGGGCATACAAACAGCAGTACAACTGATACCGATGGTGCAAAGATTAAGATTTCTCAGACAACAGTTGACACAGCACAGTCAATCACATACACAAAGAGTGTTAACATTGATCCAATTGAGCTCATAAAGCTTGACATTGAAATCAACACTGCATCACTTCAAAAGAACTTAGTTCTTGTCGGTGGACCAGTATACAATAGCATTGTAAGAGATCTTGGTAACATGGGCGCATCAACAGTTGACTGGGCAACATCACCTGGTGAGTGGGAATGGATAGCAGACCCATTCGGCAGAGGCTATGATGTCTTAATAGTTGCTGGTGCAAACAGAGAAGAAACAAGACTCGCTGCTCAGCAGTTAGTATCTCAGTTGAGATAAATAAATTAAAAATTTATTTTTTTAATTTTTAAATTTTATAAAAAAATTATCCCTTTATTCTTGCAATTTTTATTCGGCCCATTGTCTCGTGATATTCAACTTCTTTACCCTCAATCTCTTCAGCAGAAAATTCACTAGGTAATGGAATCTCGAAAGTTTCATAACTTTCCATGTCCATAAGCTGGATCTTTTCACTCATTACAGCATTGACTAGGCCGCTTTTCTTATCGATTATAGGTACAAAGACCTTATCAGAAGTCGGTTTTACAACAGTTCTTCTCTTATCATCATAAACTCCAAAAGCTTCAATCCTAGCTTTGGCTGATCCATGTTTTCCAGGAGAAGAAGTTTGAATCTTAATAATTTTACATGGCTCATCATCGATTAAAATGAATCCACCTTCACGTAAAGTCCTGACCTCAACTTGTTTTTTGTCACCCATGTAATTCCTCCTTTGAAATAGGTCACAACTCTTATTTTTAAAGCTTTCTTACTCGACTTATAAATATTAGACATAAACTTTAAAAATAGCCCCCCGATTCTAAGAATAGTGATAGGCATGAATAGAAAGTTTTTAGTAATTGGAGCACTACTTTTAGTTTGCTCACTAGCAATGTGTGTTAGCCAGACTCAAATACCCGATAAATTTTTTGAGTCATACGGTAAAATAGAAACGACCCAAAAAGAAATAGACACAATATATAACTCTTACTGGGATCAGCAGACAAAAAGAATTGATTACGTTACTAAGAATAGAGAAACTCAAAATGTCGACCATAAATACGTTCTTTCAATGCTTCAATCTGAAGTCCTTTTATTGGATGAAATTGCCAATAAAAACACTACTTATTCCTCTCAAATAACTGAACTTTTTGAAACTGTGAAAGATATAAAGGGTGACGAAGCAAAATCTAAAGCAAATGAACTTGTAATTACTTTAAGATCGTCACAACAATTACTTGCAAATAATATAGGGAGATATAAGAGCGCAACTGAATCTGTAGGTGCTGTAATGTACTATTATGCAACTGATGCAAATCTTTCTAATCCAACAATAAAGGATGACATTGAAAATCATGATTTAAATGCAAAAGGAGAATTTCAGAAAGGAGACGAATATCTGGGCCAATACTATCTAGTAAAAGACGAAGCTAATGCAACATACCAAGAACTTCTTAAAATGAGGTAATAATTTCTCTTTTTCTAATTCTTTTTTCTTCTAATTTAACCACAATACTTAAATATAAATCTCCTTTGACCAGATAAAAAAGGAGGTTAAAAAGATGGACTTTACTTTAATAGCTATTCTAATGGGAATAGTTGGTATTATCTATGGTCTTTTATTGGCAAAAGTTGTTCTGTCATACAAAGTCACAGATAAGAACATGCTTAAAATTTCAAATGCCGTTTACAAAGGGGCCATGGCATTTCTGAGAAGAGAATATACAACTATAGCAGTTATTGCAGCAATCTTAGCAGTTGTTTTTGGTATATTCATTAATATAGAAACTACCCTTACATTTGTTGTTGGTGCAGTTTTCAGTGCTCTAGCTGGATTTATCGGCATGAGCATATCAACAAGAGCTAATGTCAGAGTTGCCGCAATAGCTAAAGATGGAGTTTCAAAGGCATTGAGACTCTCATTCCAAGGGGGCGCTGTAACTGGAATGACGGTTGCAGGTCTAGCACTATTGGGTGTTAGTGCATTCTACTATTTCTATAGGGATCCTGCCCTAATAATTGGATTTGGATTTGGAGGTTGCTTGATATCCTTATTTGCAAGAATTGGTGGTGGAATATACACTAAGGCTGCAGATGTAGGCGCTGACTTAATCGGAAAAGTTGAGCAGGGCATACCTGAGGACGACCCAAGAAACCCTGCTGTAATAGCAGACAACGTCGGTGACAACGTCGGTGATTGCGCAGGTATGGGAGCAGATTTATTCGAAACATATGCAGTCACAGCTATAGGAGCAATGCTATTAGGAGTTGCTCTTGGGAAAGATATCTATACAGTCTATCCATTGATTCTTGGTGCAATAGGTATAATAGGTTCTATTCTTGGATCATTTTTCGTAAGGGGAGAGGGAAACATCATGAAGACCCTTTACAAAGGTGTTATCGCTTCAGCAGTAATCTCTTTAGTCGGATTCTATTTTGTTACAGTAACATACCTTAAGCTTGACATCGCATTATTTTTAACTACGGTTGTTGGAATAGTAATTGCACTTTTGATGTTCTTTATTACGGAGTACTACACAGCAAAGCCATACAGGCCTGTTAAAAGCATTGCATACTCATCCCAATCCGGTGCAGCAGTAAATATTATCACAGGGCTTGCAGTCGGAATGGAATCAACATTCATGCCAGTATTAGTAATATGTGCAGGAATATTAATTTCACACTCTTTAGCCGGTCTTTACGGAATAGCAATAGCGGCCATGTCAATGATATCCTTGACAGCGATAGTAGTTGCTCTTGACAGCTACGGCCCAATTACAGACAACGCCGGTGGAATTGCCGAGATGGCACACCTCCCAGATGAAATCAGAAAGACAACAGACGCCCTAGACTCAGTTGGTAACACAACAAAAGCAGTCACTAAGGCATTTGCTATAGGATCCGCAGCTTTGGCATCACTCACCTTATTTGCTGCATATGTCGATGAAATTGCAAGATTCTCAGTAGGCCAAGAGATCATATTCAGCCTATCTGATGAAAAAGTCATCGTGGGATTATTCCTTGGTGCATTGATACCTTTCCTATTCTCATCTCTTTGCATGAAGGCAGTAGGGAAAGCAGCATTTTCAATAGTTGAAGAAGTCAGAAGACAGTTTAGGGAAATCAAAGGTATCATGGAAGGAAAGACTGAGCCTGATTATGCAAGGTGTGTCGATATTGTCACACGTGCATCTTTAAAGGAACTGGTGCTTCCAGGAATAATAGCTGTTCTTTCACCATTACTAGTCGGATTCTTGCTTGGAAAGATTGCATTGGGTGGAATGTTAATAGGAAGCATATTGTCTGGATTCCTATTGGCTTTGATGCTTGCAACTGGTGGGGGTGCATGGGACAACGCTAAGAAGTATATTGAAGATGGAAATCTTGGCGGAAAGGGAAGCCCAGCACACGCTGCAGCAGTTGTAGGTGACACTGTAGGTGACCCATCAAAGGACACAGCAGGACCTGCAATAAACCCACTGATCAAAGTAATGAATACACTTGCAATCATCTTTGCAGTGCTATTCGGATCAGGAATAATTTAATTTATTTTTTATTTTATTTAATTTTAAAAACAGAATATTTATAAAATACTTCTATCTCTTAATTTCATGGTCGCTCTTGCCTTTTTTATGTATGCATTGACCTCTATATTTGTCATTGTAAATCCAGTTGGGGCCATGTTTACATTTATGTCTTTGACATCTGAGAAAGACCACAAAGAAAGAATACGATTGGGGGCAAGGTCAGTTCTAATAGGATGTTTACTTGCAGTTATATTTGCTATAAGTGGTGAATTAATATTACAGTTCTTTGGCATCACAGTCGATAGTTTGAGAGTTGCAGGAGGAATTATTCTTTTTAAAGTGGCGCTTGACATGGTCTATGCAAAAACTTCAAGAGAAAGCTTCACTGAAGAAGAAAGAAAGGATGCAAAAGATAGGGAAGATATCTCAGTTTTCCCAGTTGCAATGCCTCTACTTACTGGGCCTGGAACCATCACAACAGTTATTGTAGTAATAAGATCCGTTCCAACAGTTGAACTTAAACTAGTCGCAATCCTAGCAATATTGGTAACTTTTGCAATCACATTTTTGATGTTTAGATTTTCTAGCCCGCTTAGTAAGATTTTGGGCGTCACTGTTACTCTAGTATTTACCCGTATAATGGGATTACTACTCGGTGCAATAGCCATAAACTTCCTTGCAACTGGAATCAAAAATATCTTTATTTCCATGCTTTAATAAAAAAAGAAAAACAGTTTGTCGCCTCGCTTATCCTTCCGTACAAAGTATCTCTGAATGTCTCGACGTCTCGAAACGGTCTCTACAAGGTTTCAAAAGAAACATAAAATGCTTCTTCTAAAGGCCTCCAAACTTACGTTTGATTAAGTATTTCGACCATACTCAGACAGTTTCTTTAATCCAGATACTCACAAACACAAAAGTAACAAGAGACAAGCCCTTTCTACCTATGTATCTTCAGCATCTGAAACAAGAAACATACCTTAACAGTTGAGTTAAGCGAAGTTTCGACCTGTGGTAATGTTAATAGAATTGATTTATACTTAAATTTTACTGTTATTGATTATTTAGAATTAAGAAAAATATTTTTAAAGTATATTTTCTAACTTAGTAGATATATTTTCATATCAAAAGTCTCTTATCAGATACTCTGCTATACCGTAACCTGTCTTTCCATTCATCTCGTATTCAGTTAAAGTTTCATGCATAATTGATTGCTTCTTTCCATCTCCGCTTGTAAATGGAAGCTTTACATTCTTTATTATCTTTGCATTGACTTTGTGCAGATCTCCTTTTTTGTCTGTTAGTTCCATCTTAAATGAATTAGGGCTTCCATCTTGATTGTAATTTGTATTTATTGTAGCTTTCATTATGGGTAGATTTTCCTCTTCAATATGGACAAAACCTGCATCAACTTCTCCTTCAGAAACTACTAGCTTTGTTACATTCAGTGCGGTATCTTCAGAGAACTGGCATGTTAACCATATCCACATCTTTGGAGCATTCCAATCTCTAATGCCCCATGAGTGATCCCTTTCTCCAAGTCCGAAAATCCTGTATTTTTTCTCGTCTATCTTTAGGTCCCCAGTTGCTTTACCAAACTGTTCTAGGTGCTCAGATGCAACTGATTGAGATATTTTTTCTTTAAATCCACTTACACAATCCCTATAATCAAAGATATTGTTCAAAGACTCAAAATCAAAGTTAAAAGAAACATCAACTGGTTTTTTGCTAGAGAAGTCTAATAGCTTTCCGTCAAATCTAAGATTCCATTTCTTTTCAGGCTGAATTTTATTAAAAGTCAAATTCTTAGCAGATAGGACATCACTATCATATTTGTCATCATCTTTGAGCCCTATATATGATCCGTCGGGGAGCATAAAAAAGCAGAACATATTCTTTAATGGCTTATTTGGTTTAAGACCAATTCTCATAAATGCACATATGTCATTTGTTTTATCATAGAAACTAAAGTAAAAGCTCTCATTCCATTCAACGTGATCTTTTTTTTCGTGTATTACATCAGTATCCATTAGGATTCCTCCATCAAGTAGATTACGCCTTCATTACCGTCAATCTTCACTTTTTGACCATTCTTAAATATCTTAGTTGCGTTGCTTACAGCTGTTACTGCAGGGATTCCATATTCTCTTGATACAACTGCTCCGTGAGACAATATTCCGCCTGTTTCAGTGATAAGACCGCCTATCTTGGAAAATACTGGTGTCCACCCCGGATCAGTATTAGACGTTACTAGAATCTCTTCATCCTTTACTTCAGGCAACTCCCTTATAGACTCAACGACCCTTATAATCCCAGTTGCTATTCCAGGGCTTGATGAGGTCCCAGTTACTTTAACTAGATTATCTTGGACCTCTACAGTATCGTCAAATTCGACATTGCCTTTCAAAAACTTTGGTGGAAGAACATTCTTATATTTTTCAAACTCTTCCTTTCTCTTAGTTATAGTATCTTTGTCAATTATTAGTTCGCCTTTAGAGATGTCAAAGATCTCTTCTTTGGAAAAGAAGAATATGTCCATCTCTGAATCAATAATGCCTCTTTCTAAAAATCTTCTTCCGTATTCCATAAAGAGCCTTCTTTCTCTTGTTAATTCATGGTCAAGGTAGAATCTTTGATTTTCCCTGAAAATCAGGTATCTTTGTGCGTAGTTTAAAACTTTGGCGAAAATTGGCTTTTTAATAAAACCATTTTTTGTTTTTGAAACAGCATCAACAATCTCTACTTCAGCTTTCAGTCTTTCTTCCCTTTTTCTCCTTTCGACTTCTTCTAAATCAACTTCAGTTGAATCAATAAGGCTTTTCAAAACTTCAGTCACAAGTGAAGGGTCATCTATCCACCTTGGATAATATATCTCCCTGGTGTGTGATCTGTGACCATAATCGCTCATAAATTCATTGAACTTATACGAAAATTCCTTTAATTCTTCATCTGTATCAAGCTGTTCTAAAAATTCTGATGAAGACAATCTTTTAATTAATTGACTTACTTTCTTATTTTTCTTTGCCTCATTTGCAAGCTTTGCCATTGCAATATTTGTCACAATGGTCTTGTTATCCGGAAGCCCTGTTATCAATTTAGAATATAAAACTCCAGATTTATCGCCCAACCACTCTGTGAGCCACCTCTTAAGAATCAGATTTGAACCTATGCTATGCGTAACCATTCCATACCGGATAAGCCTATTGTGCTTTAGGAATTTCTCTCTTAATTTGACAAACTCATCGTGCAGCTCTTCGTCAGTTAAATTCCTTAAATCAATCTTGTCAAACTCTTTAATATACGATAAATAGTCGTTTGCCCACCTTAGATATGCACCATCGGTAGAAGATATTTTTCCATCAGGGTCTAAAATTGCAACTCTAACCTCTGCGAGGATTCTCTTGAATAGCTTTGCATCAGCGTTTGCAATTCGCTCCTGCTCATTTTTTGGGAAGTAATTTAGTAACTCTTTTGTCCTTCCAATTTTGGGATTATATGTAAAAACATCTTCAAGCGCTTGGGCATTAAAGTAAACATGTCCTTTATGTAATCTTAAGAGGTCTTTATCTCTAAGCTCCTTATAGCCCATTATTTTGGCGCCTTCTTTGAAGACATATTTTGATAGATTTTCCCCAAGTAGAGAGAAAAATAGGGGTGATGTTACATCGGCCCAGTACTCATCAGAATATCCTCTTGTCCAAAGTGTCTGATCCTTTTCGATAGTTGTAATCCCTCTAGACTGGAGGATAAATATTCCCTCTTCCGAAACTGCCCATTCTATGTCTTGAGGAGATTTAAAATATGATTCAATTTTTTCTCCTAGATTTGCTAGATATATTATCTCTTCGTCATTTAGTGAAGGAAGTATTTTTTTCGAGGTGTCGATTTCTGAAGAAACACTTCCCTTGTCAGAAAGATATATGCCTTTTGTCTTGTTACTTATCTTTCGTTCAATTATCTCTTTAGATTTCTTTTCTAAAGTAAACATATCTGGACTTACTATTCCAGAAACTATGGCCTCTCCGAGACCCCAGCTTGACTCAATCACTATCCTTTCCTTATCTCCAGTTATTGGATCCGCAGTGAACATGACTCCAGCTGCTTTTGCATTTACCATACTCTGAACGACTACTGCTATTCCTCCTTCAAGATGGGGAATATTTGCGTTGTGTCTGTAACTAATGGCTCGCTCATTCCAGTAAGATGCCCAGCAAAGTTTGATATTCTCTATAACTTCTTTTGATTTTATATTAAGAAATGAATCCTGTTGTCCTGCAAAAGAGGCCTCTGCAAGGTCTTCTGCAAGTGCAGATGAACGTACAGCCCAAAGCTCTATTTTTTTATTTTTTGATAGTATTTTTTCTATTTCCTTTGAAATAGAATCATCAATTTCTCCAGATAAAATAAGCCCCTGGATGTTTTTTGAAGTTGCAACAATGCTTTTTTTATAGTCAAACTTTGTAGTTTTCAGAAGTTCAGATATTTTTTCTTCAAACTTATTATCATCAATGAATTTCTCATAAGCCTCCGTAGTAACAACAAAACCATAAGGTACTTGAAATCCTTCTGATTTTAACAATGCTAAGTTCAAGGCTTTGTTTCCAACTGATTTAAAACAATTTTCTTTCACATCAGAAAAAGGTAGTACGACATCTGACATAAAATCCCTTCTTTTTTTAGTCATTTTATTATTATATTTATAAAACTTTGTTTTTCCTAAATTTTCTTATATTTATTATAAAAATCTCTATATGTTATTCCAATAATCATAAATAACTAACTTCTCTATTTTGGACATGCATGCCCCAAAAACTAATCTTTGCACCATTTGCAGGGGCCATAAAAAACTCTGTGGTAGAGATATCTGTCCAATAATTGAAAAGAAAAGGATAAGAGAAGCAATAGTTCCTTTAATCAATAAGGATATTTTTGGCGCTTCCCCTTCTGCATTTTTTGTGGGGGATTGGAACTATCCAAAAGTTCTAGTTGGGCCATTAGTTCCACCAGTTCATGAAAACACAGAAATATTCGACCTCCCAGAAGGCTGGCATGGTAAAGAACTTGATGAAATTATAAAGTTTAGATCTCTTCTTGTAAGATCAAAGGAATTTGTGAAGGTCTCAGATGCTAAAAACCCTAAAGGGTATTTAGAAAAAAGTCAAGAAATCGTGATGTCAAAAAAACCCGTAGATGTTGAACTAGTTTTAAAGAAAACTCCTCACTTCGGACTTGAATTCTCCCAGTTTTCTCCACCTACCGGCCCTTCTGGTTTTGTTGAAAGCTTTAAAATATCAGAAAATCCAAAAGTTCCAAGAGTTGTGGACAAGATTAATTCTGATGATATCAAAGCATCAAAAGGAATATCTTTACTTTATGACAAAGACATTCCTGTATCCCATATTTCAAAACTATTGTCAGCAGGACTATTGGGAGAGCAAAAAAATAGAAAACTAGTGCCCACCAGATGGAGTATTACGGCGACCGATGATTCTCTTTCTAAATTTCACTTAAAGAAGGTAAAATCTTCTCCAGAAATAAATAAATTTGAAATATATCATGACGAAGACGTCGGAAATAGATTTGTAGTTATTCTATTCCCTTCTATGTGGTGTTATGAGTTTCTTGAGTGTTGGCTGCCCGGCTCATTATTCTTAGAAAGTTCACTTTCTCCAAATGTTATATCTGACTATGAATTATTTGATGGAAGGAAGGAGTATGCATCGCTTACTGCAGGCGCATACTATGCTGCAAGATTTTCAGTAACTGAGCATCTCTTTGAAAGCAGAAGACAAGCAGGGGCTCTTGTATTCATGGAGGTCCATCCTTCTTACCATACTCCAGTTGGTGTTTGGAGGGTAAGAGAGATAACAAGAAATGCTTTACAAAAAAAGCCTGATTCTTTTGATACTGAAGAAGAAGTCCTGAGAAAAGCTTCAGAAATTTTATCATTGCCTTTTGAGAAATATAGGGAAAAGAGTAAAATATTGGGATTTAAACACAGACAGAAAACTTTATCAGACTGGATGAATTCATGAGAAAGGCTTTTATCCTTTTTAACCCGTGATATTCTAGGTGCTTTTATGTATATTAGAGAATTTATCGCTCATGAAAAGGATTTTATCAAAATTGATGGAGAGCTAGAAAAATACGAGATGGCTAAGATAGTTCATGACAATCCTACTAAGATATTGCAATTCAGGGATATGGGGTATGATGTTTTTTGTAATATATGGTCTACTAGAGATCGAGTAGCAAATTATCTTAAATTGGATAAGTCAAAGCTACTTTTTTCATTGAAAGAAGCAATGGATAAGCCCACGCCCTATAAAACTGTTAATAAAGCCCCTTTTCTTGAAAATGAGATTAAAAATTTTGATCTTAGAAAAATTCCAATTCAATATCATTACCCCCAAGATGGAGGCCCTTACGTTACGTCAGGTGTTGTTTTTGTAAAAGATGAAAAAGGTAATAGAAACATGTCTTTTCACAGGATGATGGTAACAGGAAAAGATACTTTTACAATTAGAATAGTTCCCAGACATCTTTTTGCAATGTATAACGAGGCAAAATCAAAGGGCAAGGATTTAGAAATAGTCCTAGTCATCGGCCTTCCTCCTTATGTTCTATTGCCCGCTGCGATGTCAATATCCTATGGAATAAATGAGCTTGAAATTGCAAATTCATTGAAGAAAATGGGAATTGGTAGCGAGCTTACTGCTTATAGATTTCAAAATGGGATAGATGTTCCAACCTCATCTCAGTTTGTTTTCTGTGGAAAGATAACTCTTGAAGAAGGAGACGAAGGTCCATTTGTTGATATAACTGGAACTTATGATTTTGTTAGAAAGCAGCCTATTGTAAAGATAGAAAAGGTATATCAAGCAAAAAATGCATTTTTCCATGCACTCATGCCAGGAGGATATGAACATTTTCTTTTGATGGGCATGCCAAGAGAGCCTATAATATATGAGGGCGTATCAAAAGTTGTTCCAAAGGTATACGGTGTCAGATTGACTGAGGGTGGCGACTGCTGGCTTCACGGAGTTGTATCAATCAAAAAACAAAAAGAAGGAGATGGAAAGAATGCCATAATGGCTGCACTTGCCTCCCACCCCTCAATGAAGAGAGTTGTCATAGTCGATGAAGATATTGACATTTATTCCGATACTGACGTAGAGTGGGCCATTGCAACTAGATTTCAAGCAGATAAAGATCTGTTGATTGTTAACAATGCCGCAGGGTCAAGCCTTGATCCTTCCGTTAAAGGTGACGGCACAACAGCGAAGATGGGAATAGATGCAACAATGCCCCTAAAGAACAACGAGGGATATAAAAGAGCCATTAATTTTCTTAAAAAATAATCTATTTTTCTCTTATAATTATCGTTATAGCAATTAAGATCAATGCCCCTCCAATTATTGTGCCTTGAGTAACTGTTTCTCTAAGTATTACATAGGCAAGGATGCCTGCTAAAACACCTTCCGCCAACACTATCACAGAGGCTTTTGTTGCGATAATATGTTTTAATGCAATGCTATAAAGTAGAAATGCTCCAGCAGTGCATAGGAATCCTAGTATAAATAACATTAAAATAGAAAATGGTGTAAGTATCTCAGAGCCATAGAAAAATGGTGACATAATTATAGTTGCAAAGATAAACATCCAGAGCGTAGTTGTGAGGCCATCATACTTTTTTCCAAGTGCCCTTATGCTTATTGTGTATAGGGCCCATCCAAATCCCGAAAAAGTTGACATCACGTTTCCATAGAAGTTTGTAGTTACACTCATCGAAGAAAGATCATAATAAAAAATAATAAATCCGCCAGTAATACCAATCAATACAGCAACAGCAGTTTTCCTTGACGCTTTTTCTTTTAGTAGTAATGCCGATATGATAAGAACATAAAGTGGGGCCATCTGCTGCAAAAAGACCGTGTTTGCTATAGTAGTTGTTTTAAGTCCTATTGTATATGTATAAATTGTAAATGAAAGTAATATTGCAGGCACTACTAGGTAAGGGATGTCTTTGGGCTTTATTTTGATATTTGATGATTTTTTTGTAGCTATGCCGTAGACCAATAAAACTAATGACGCGAAGAGAAATCTATACGCAACTATCATCCCAGAATTTACTTCAGGTATCCACCTTACAGGTATACCTATGAAGCTCCATAAAATCACGGCAAGAAATGTATAAGATGCACCCAGATAACTATCTTTATGTTCCATTAGATCAATCTTGTTTTTCGGTGTTTTTCTTTTTTAAGTATATAATGTATGCAGCGAATATTATTATTACTAAAGAGAGGTATAATGCCCAAGATGGGATAGATTGATTAGAAGTGTCCCCAAGCCATGTGAAGAGATTCTTTGCAAATACCTTGTTATCCATATCCCCTATCTTTCCATTATCAAAAATAAATGAACTTCCTATTACTGCTACTTTCCCACTTCCTTTTTGAGAAACTGCAACTACTATTACATTTTCTCCCCCAATAGGCTCACTACCAATAGAGAAAGTATCATTGTCACCTCTTGCAATTGCAATAGCCTTGTTTTTGATCTCAAGAGACGCTGGCTTGTAAAGAATAATGGAATTAATTCCTTCAGTTGTTGGATGTTTTGATAAATTGTGGATAATTGGAGTGCAGCTGCAACCTTTTCTGTTTGTAGGATCGTCTGTTCCATTCTTCATTATTCTAATGTCAAAGTGCCCTAGAAGTGAGTTGATAGATTCTCTGGTAGGTTCAATCATATCCGCCTCATGAGAGCCAAGAACAAGTATACTCCCCCCACCTTCAACGTATTTTACAAGAGCAGTGATCTCACTATCGTCTAGAGGATTGTTTGGATTCCACAGAACTACAATATCGCTACCATTCAAGGTATCCTGAGAAAAAGGGTCATTAAGGACTTTATTATTGAATCCCATGGCAGATAACTCTTGAAATAATATGCTACCTGTACCTTGAGGATCTCCCCACCAGTTATCGGTATCGTGATATTTATCAACCAATATAGTTTTTTCAGCTGAAACTAAATTCAAGGTCAACAATAATATAATTAAAGATATAACATACTTTTTCATAAAGATTAATTTAATAATCGATTTATAAATATTTTTAATTCGATTTTCTACTCTGTTCAGCCTCTAAAAATCTTCTTTGAGCCATGATGCAGTTTTCGTAGATTACTTCTATTCCATTATCTTTGCAGAATATTATGGCTTCTTCAGATTCAGATCCTGGTTGCATCCAGACTTTAGTTATACCTATTTTTTTGCATTCTTTTACTATTTGTTCTGTTATATGAGGGGGAACTACTGTATCAACAACATCTATTTTGATAGGTATCTCTGAAAGAGAGTGATAACACTTTTCACCTTCTACAATATCAGCATTTGGATTTACGGGAATTACTTTGTAGCCAGCATCTCGTAAATCCCTAAAGATTATATTCCCATATTTGTCTCTATTGTCAGATGCCCCTACTATAGCAATTACATTTTTTTTGTCAAGAAATGACTTAAAATCCATAAAATCAAATCCTCTTCATTACTTTTTCAATTCTGTCCATCGCCTCAGCTAGGTCACTCTGAGGAACATCAGCAAATGAAAATCTTACATACCCATCCCAATCTTTTCCAAAAGAAATCCCTGGCACACATAATACCTTTGCGACCTTCAATAAGAACTTTGCAAAGCCCAACGAATCCATTCTATAAGATGAAACATCTGAGAATGCATAATATGCACCTTCAGGGAGATTTGAAGGAAGTCCAATCTCGTTTAATCTCTTAACAACAAAATCTCTTCTTTTCTTGTATTCTTCAGTTGTTGCTTTCACAAAATTTAAGGAAGTTTCATCATTTACTGCCTTTAGTGCAGCTACTTGGATAAAGTCTGGAGCACTTACAACTAGACTATTGTGTATGGGCAGGATGTTATTGATTATATCTTCAGTTGAATGCATATAACCTATCCTCCATCCTGTCATAGAGTAGGCCTTTGAAAATCCTGATAAAGTTACTATATTCTCCTTTCCATATTTTGCAATACTTTCATGCTTTTTTTCAAAAACAATGTAATCATATATTTCATCGGATATTACAAGAAAATCTTGGTTAACTGCCATTCGTTGTAGTTTCTTTAGTTGCATCCCATCGTATATTTTACCCGTGGGATTATTTGGTACATTAATTAACATAGCTTTTGTTTTGTCATCTACTAAATCTTCAATAGCTTCAATATCAAGAGAGAAATCGCCCTCTTTGCAAGGAACTTCCACAATATCTGCCCCAACAAATCCTGCCATTATCCTAAAAAAAGGATGTGACGGCGTTGGAATAATGACTTTGTCCCCTTTTTCTGCATAGCTAAGAAGAGAAATTGATATGCCTTCACTTACCCCGACCGTTACAAGTATCTCTTCAGGCGTTGCATCAATTTTATTGTAATCTCTCATTTTGTTTGCAAGAGCCACCCTTAATTCCTCAATCCCACGCGATAGGGTATATTTGGTATGTCCTTCATCAAGAGCTTTTTTTGCAGCGTTTATTACAGGAAGAGGTGTCTTAAAAACAGGTTTTCCCTGGCCCATATTAATAAGACCTTCAACTTTTTTAGCAAGCTCATTCATTTCTTCTATACCCGATAATTTAATCTTTGAAACACCAGAAGTAACTTTTACCATACCCTCTACTTAGTGAAAATTATATTTAATAATTTCGGTATTAAACCTTAAAAGCAAATTGCATCTAGTTTTAATCATGATAGCTAGTATTATTGGGGCTACAGGATATACGGGCGGAGAGTTGTTAAGGCTTCTTTTAAATCACAAAAATATCGAAATAGGGGCCTTGACATCAGAAAGTTATGCAGGCAAGAAGGTTTCCGATGTTCATCCAGGTCTCTTTGGATTAGTTGACCAGAGTTATGTAGCTTTGGACATGAACAAGATAATAGATGAATCTGATATTATCTTTGCAGCGTTGCCGCATGGGGCGTCAAATGAGATTATCTCAAAAATCTATTCCATTAATGAAAACGTTAACTTAATCGATTTGAGTGGAGATTTCAGATTCGATGATTTAGCAGTGTATGAAGAATGGTATAAAATAAAACATACAGATCCTGAACTAAATAAAAAAGCTGTTTTTGGATTACCTGAATTATACAAAGAAAAAATAAAAAAAGCAAAACTAATTTCAAATCCAGGATGTTACCCAACTAGTGCAATTTTAGGATCAGCGCCTCTTTTGAAAAATAAAATTGTTAAGGCTGATGTAATTGCTGACTCAAAGTCCGGAGTTTCAGGCGCAGGTAAAAAACTTACTAACAATACTCATTTCCCAGAAGCTAATGAAAACTTTTCAGCTTACGGAATAGCAACCCACAGACATTCACCTGAGATTCAGCAGGAGATGGAAAAACTTTTTGGCGGTAAGGTAAATCTGTCATTTACTCCGCATCTTGTTCCAATAAATAGAGGAATACTTACAACAATCTATATGACTTTCAACGAGTTTATGGAAACAAAAGAAGTCATTGATCTTTACCATGAATTCTACAAGGACTGTCCATTTGTTAGAGTTTTGGACGAAGGCAAATTCCCACAGACCAAGGCAGTTTCTGGTTCTAATTTCTGTGATATAGGAATTAAATCAGATAAGAGAACAGGTAGGGTAATTGCAGTTTCAGCAATTGACAATCTTGTTAAAGGCGCTTCAGGACAAGCCGTTCAAAACATGAATATAATGATGGGTTTTGATGAAAAAGAAGGGCTTAAGGTAGTTCCTCTTTATCCATGAGGTGTATAAATGTTTGATGATCTTTACAATAATCTAGAAGATATAAAAGAATTAAAGGACAAATTAGTCGTGATAAAATATGGCGGTCACGCAATGAAGGACGAAGAACTAAAAATGGCCTTTGCTAAAGATATCTCTCTTGTTAAATCTCTTGGCGCATCGCCCGTTATTGTTCATGGTGGGGGGCCTGAAATAACTTCAATGCTCGATAAGCTAGGAATCAAGTCTGAATTCTACAAAGGACTTAGGATAACTGAAAAGGACGCAATGAAAGTTGTTGAGATGGTTCTCCATGGATCAGTTAATAGAGAACTTGTAACTTTGATTAATAATGAAGGTGAATCTGCAGTTGGTCTTTCAGGTAGAGATGGCAGCATAGTAAAAGCATCTAAAAAGAGTGTTGACGGGGTAGATCTCGGTTTTGTTGGGGACATCAATTGTGTTAATACTTGGCTACTGTGGGCTCTAGTTGACGAAGGTTACATACCTGTTATTTCTCCCATAGGGGAGGGTGATAACGGAGGATACAACGTAAATGCTGATGAATTTGCCTATTCTATTGCAGCAGCTATGGGCGCAGAAAAACTGTTGTTAATTACTGATGTAGATGGAATATACCTTGATCCAAACGATTCATCAACAAGGATTCCACTTTTAACTGAAAAAGATGCAGATGACATGATCCAAACTGGGAAGATATCGGGGGGCATGATTCCTAAAGTAACCTCTTCTATTTCTGCGTTAAAAGAAGGCGTAGGAGAAGTTCATGTAATAAATGGTAAGACAAAACATGTCATCCTTCAAGCTCTAATAAATCCAGAAAGTTGTGGGACAAGAATAGTTCTATGATTTGTCTTTAAGAGCAACTGAATCTATCCATAAGGTCCCATTTAAATTTTCTACTATTTTTCTTGATTTTTCTATTACAAGTTTCTTTTTGAATATGGGGGCGTCTATAACAAAAGTTTCGTATTCTCCTCCTTCACCAGCAATATGCACACCATATTTCTTGTTTAAAATATTCAATTTAGCTAGTATTTCTCGATCAATAACTTTTCCAAGATAAGATTCATCAAGTCCAAGTGCGGAAATCGATACAATAACAGCTTTAAAATCATTATCAATTAGAGATTCCATATAGCTGTTAGTGTCTGTTTTCCACAAAGGGGCATAGTGGAATATCCCGTAATGGTCAGCAATCTTTTGTATCCTCTCTCTCTGATAATTCGATTCAATTGCACCAGTTATTATTCCGTCTATTTCTTTATTTCTTACAAATTCACCAATTATATTGTGTAATTCTACTACTTCCTTTTCCTTTTCACCTTTGACCCCTTTTCTTATCAAAGGTATACCCATAGCCTCGGCTTGAAAAGATGTCAAAGAGATGTTGGGGACGTGAAACATGTATGAATCGTCTCTTTCTGACTCTAGAGATAGAAGATATACAACTTCGTGACCTTCTTTAATTGCAAGATATGCTGCATAAAGAGAGTCTTTTCCACCAGAGAATAAAGATAGCATTCTCATAATTTGAAATAACTCCAAAAATTTAAATACTTTCTGCCATATTAAGATTTATGAAAAAGATTTTGGTAATACCTGTATTTGGCATTATTCTACTATCTTTATTTTCTCCAATAGCTTTAGCTCAAAAAGAAAATATTTTGTTTTATGGAAAAAGCCTAGGAAAAATTGAAGATTCACTTAAAGCCAATTATAATATTACTAAAGTTCAACAGATTCCACAAGATATTTCTTCTTACAGAGTCATTGCCATAATATCCCCTGACAAAGGCATTCCTTCAGAAGAGATCCCCAAGATTCTTGATTTTGTAACTTCAGGAGGATCTTTAGTAATTATAGCCGAAGATTTTACTGAAGCAAGTTCAATATCACAGATTAATAGACTTCTTTCATCTTTAAAAATCGAATTTAATGTAGACAGAGTATATGATGATTCAAGTAATTTGAATTATAATACTAACGTTTTGATAATAGGAGACAACAGTTATCCTCCTTCAAAAGGCGTTTCTAAAATATTATATGTAAGTGGTTCAAGCCTCAAAGGAACATATGATGGAGAATTAAAAAGTAATATCACTTCTTATTCTAAGAATTACGATGAATTTGAAACTTACAAAAAGGGAGAACGACCTCCCGTTTCTGGATATATTAAATATGGAACTGGAATTATATTGCTTATAGGCGACAAATCAATTTTCGAAGATGAATATGTAATTCAAGAAGATAATGCCCTTTTTACTTTGAATCTATTTGATTTTGCCGCAGAAAATTCTGATCTTATTGACCAGAGACTCCAATACAAAGAATATTACGATGAAGAAATCAATTCATTTTTACCATATTTTGATTCTATGAATAATAATGGATTTTCTGAAATTAAACCAACTGAAACTAACACGATTAATTCCTTAATTCAACAAGCACAAAATCAATACTCTTTTGGTTTATACCGAGAAGCGTATGTATCTATTTTTCAAGCAGTAACTATTTTTGAATCTCAAATGAGTTCTATTGATGATGATTTCAAGGAAAAACTTCAGAAAGCAAAAAATTTAGAAAGCGAGGCGAAAAGCAAAGGCGTTGCAGCTTCAGATCAAGCTGTATTTGACGAAGGAGTTTATTATTTAACTCAAGCCGAAAAAGAGAATAATCTTAATAAAAGAATAGAACTGATCAATAAAGCCATTGAGATACTTGAAAATTTTGGTCAAGGAGATATGCAAAGGGCTAAGATTGAAATTGATACCGCAGAAAGTAAATTAAAAGAAGCAGAGAAGACACTATTTTATGAAGCCGATGTCCAGAAAGCAGAAGAGCTTTTAACTGATTCAAAAAAACTTTTCAATAGAGGGAAATACTCTGATGCAATCTCAATAGCCACAGAGTCTCAAAGATACTCTGAAAGAGCTATAGAAAAATACAATATATTTAAAATAATACTTGGTCTTGGACTTCTATTAGGGGCATTATTGCTCATGATTATTACAAAGAGGATATTATCATGGAAGGCACAAAAGAAAAAATAACTTCTTTTTACAAAAATGAAGTATTTCAAACAATAAGGAAAAATAATAATTTGATGTTATTGTCATTGGGATTATTTCTCTTAGGATCTATTTCAGGATTTTATATTTTTAAAGTTTTATTGAATAACAATCCCCAAGTAATTGATACATTCCTAAAAGAATTTCAAGATATGTTTGGGCCTTTGAAGGAAATGACCTCTTTTGAATTATTCTATACAATATTTTTCGTGAATACAAGAACATCTTTTTTGATAATGATGCTTGGAGTTTTCATCGGATTTTTTCCTTTCATGTCTTTATGGGGAAATGGAACTGTATTGGGACTCTTATATGGAAAATTCATTGCAGAAGGGGGAACACCTTTAGTCTTTTTAATGGGAATATTGCCACATGGAATTATAGAAATCCCTGCAATCTTGATAGCGGCATCACAAGGATTTAGACTTGGAAAAGAAATTATTTCGCCCCCCTTGGGTAAATCAAGGTCTGAATCTTTAAGAGATAACATAAGAAATGGGCTTAAACTTTTTGCAATAATAGTTCCCATGTTGATAATTGCAGCTTTAATTGAGGTCTACATCTCTGCATACCTCTTCAATGCAAATCTATAGTTAGTCGTTATATTTATAAATGATTAACTTTCCTGACTTTAAGCGCTAGGTGGATAAAATGGACATAACTTCTCTGCTCTCACAAACTTACTTTGATAATACGATTGTTTCTTATTTAATCTTCTTTTTAATTACTGCTGGTTTTGTAATCGTTGGAAAAATCTTGTATTATTTTTCAAAGACTCTTCTAAGAAGATTTACAAAGAAAACGCAAACTAAATTTGATGATATCTTGGTCGATATGGTGGAGGAACCGCTCCTCATATTTATTGTAATTCTAGGATTGAGAGTCGGATGGGGATTTTTATCATTTCCTAATTATCCCCTAATCCCCACATACTATGGTCATATTCTTTACATGATTATAACTTTAAACATTGCTTGGTTTATATCAAGATTTTTAGATTCTTTGATTGAGAACTATCTTCTTCCTATAACGCAAAAAACTAAAACTGATTTAGATGATCATCTCTTGCCAATAATTAGAAAAATTATTAGTGTGATAGTTTTTGGAATAGCAATTATAACAATATTGGATGAATTTGGAATTGAAATTGGGCCGATGCTTGCTGGTTTAGGAATTGGTGGGCTTGCATTTGCTCTTGCTTCAAAAGATCTTATCAGTAATTTATTTGGGTCAACTACAGTCTTACTTGATAAGCCTTTTTCACTAGGAGATTGGATAAAAATTGGAGATTACGAAGGATTTGTAAGAGAAATTGGTATACGGACAACGCAAATTGAAACTTTTGAAGGTTCATTTATTTACATTCCAAACTCTAAATTCACCCAAAATGAAGTAGAGAATATTTCTAGGCGCTGGGCAAGAAGAATGAAAATGACAATTGGACTTACTTATAATATGAACTCTCAGAAAATTAAAAAAGCTAAAGAACTTATAAAAGATGCCATTGTTTCAGAAGAAGGCACCTCAAAAGAGAAGATTATGATTAATTTTACAGAGTTTGGTGATTTTTCTAAAAATATAATGGTAATATACTGGGTTACAGACACTTCAAATTATTTCAATATAGTTGATAGTATCAATTTCAAGATAATGGAATCTTTTGAAGCCCATAAAATTGAATTTGCCTTCCCAACACAAACAATAGAGTTAGTCAAATAATTTATTAGAGTTATAATAAATATTCATGAAAATAGACGGAAATTCTTTTAAAGGACATAATTCAATTCTCTTCATGGACGACAGAGAAGAAAACTATGAACAACAGGAAGAATATCAGAGCGCAGGTGCTGAAAAACCTTTTGACATTGTTCACAAAAATATTGGTGAAACAGTCAGTATAGTCCTAAAGGATGGCAGGAAGATTGATGGAACTTTAGCTGGTTATGACTTAGAGCTTAATCTTGTGATGGAAAATGTCAAGATCCTCCGAGGAGAAGAAGTTAAAGGAAAGCCTTTAATTATAGTAAGGAGGAACAATATTCTTGCAATTGGAGATCATGTTTTAATTTGATTAAATATTTTCTTTTAGAAAAATCCCATTGTATAATGATTCATCTGTTAATGTTCTCATAAAGACTAGTTGCAGAACTCTTGCATCCTTGAAAATTTTTATGCCTTTTTCGTTATCAACTGAAAGCAAAGATTCACTTCTTCCACTATATCCTCTATCCCAAACTGCTGTTCCTACATTTGCACCACATCTCAAAAGAGTTGAGCGTGGTCTACCCAGGGCAACTATATTTGGGGGAATATTTACAATTTCATTGTATATTATTTTGTAAACGCCTTTTTTTAGAAAAACAAAATCCTCAATAAAATCAATTTTTTCTGTTTCAGAGAGCTTTCTTTTTTCATTACTAAAATCCACTACTCCTTCAGATAAAATATTGTGAATCTCTCTTACTGTCATATCAAACCCATTTGGGGTAATTTGGGTGTCGATATCAATATAGTTTTGAATAAGATTATTTTTTGATATAAGCTCCCTAATTTCGTTTCCTGTAAGAACACAACTTTCCATAAAATAATTTAATTGAAAACCTTTTATGTATTTTGGATTAATACTTATCGTGGAAGATAAGAGGATAAAAGAACTTAGAGAGCTACTAGAGACTAAGATCTCTGAAGAAGACATTAGAAAAATAATGAAAAGTTATGAGCAACTTGGAGATATCATCATTATTTCAATTCCTGATGAATACAAGGAATTAAAAGAGTTTATTGGGAAAAGTTTTTTCGATAGCTTTGAATGTCAGACTGTTTTAGAAAAGGGTTTTGTGTCGGGTGAATTTAGGATTCCTTACTATAAAAAAATAATAGGTAATGGATTTGTTACAATACACAAAGAGAATGGAATATTCTATAAAATTGACCTTTCAAAAGTCATGTTTTCTTCAGGGAATATAGCTGAGAGAATAAGGATGGCCCATGTATCTTCTCCAGATGAAGTTATCATAGACATGTTTTCTGGAATCGGATATTTCACTCTGCCTTTAGCAAAATACGGGAAGTCCATGGTATGGGCATTAGAAAAAAATCCTAATAGCTATGAACTCCTCTTGGAAAATATAAATCTAAACAGATTAACAGGGAGAGTTTTTCCTGTAAATACTGATTGTCTTGATTTTGATCCTGACTTTAAAGCAGAAAGGATAGTCATGGGATATTTCTCAGACGATGAAAAGTTTCTTCTTAAGGCATTGGGCATGATAAAAGATGGCGGTATAATCCATTATCACAATACCGTTCCAGAAAAATCTGAATCTTCTTTTAAGAAAGATATTGAAGCTATTCTATCTAAAAAAGGAAGAAAATTGGAGCCAGTTTATTATCGTAAAATTAAGAAATATTCTCCCGGAGTGTGGCATGTAGTTTTTGACTTTAAAGTCATCTAATACATTCGTCTTCTCCTTAAATCATCAAATGCGCCACAATAATTCTGTCTTTCTTGAGCAATCCTTGCCTTTTTAATCATCTCAAGAATTATTTTCTTTTCCTTTTTTAGCTTCCTTTCTCTAGCATCCAGGATCAAAACAAAAATCCCCAAAACAAAAAGTGAAGCAATTACTAATGAAAGTATCAAAAGCATTGTCGGACTGTCTATTAGGCTAAAATATATCGAAAAATAACCACCTAAAATTAGACCTAGGCCCAATATCGATAATCCAATAAGCCTTTTTATCATTAAATGTCTCCGGTTATACTTATCTCTTCTTTCCAGTTTTTATAATTTATGGTAAAATTCAATATATTCTTTTAAAATAAAAATTATTATTGGAGACCATCTATTTTTCCGATAACTATTTTAAAGATAAAATATTCATAAAAATTGTGTGTAAGCATAATGACTATGAAATCCTGAAAAAAAGAGGAAGGCAAGAGTTAAGAAAATGTAACATTTGCGGTGAAGTTTTTCAAATTGTCGTTGATAAAGAATCTTTTATTAAAATCACTGCAGTTATATCTTACTTTGAGGAATCTAAGAAAATATTAATCGATGCAGATGAAAACAAAATGTTTGAAGTTGGGGAATTATTAGAAATAAACAAGAAAAAATACTATGTCAATCATATCGATGCTAATAGAAAAGGCGATTCTGCACTTGCCAAAGATATAAATACATTGTACATAATACCTGAGGATATTCCGGCTGTACTCAAAATTACTTTAAGAACTGAAAATGGTCACCTTTCTCTTAGAGCATTTGCTGAAAGAAATGAAGTCTTTTCTAAAGGGGATAATATTACTATTGATGATTACGATATGGTAATTGATAAAATACTTGCTTTGAATGGCTATGAACCTTCTGCGCCAGCATCTGATATAAGGAGAATTTACTGCTCAGAATCCGCTAGAAGTGGAAGGAGTCTTGATGTCCATAAATGACGAAACTAGATACAAAATGGTCTTTTATCTTGAAAAACTTGGCTACGTTAAAAGCGAAACTGTCAAAAAAGCATTTCTAAAAGTCGATAGGAGTAAATTCATCCCTGAAAATCTTAAGGAAGAAGCCTATAGGGACAGCCCACTATCAATCGGATGTGGACAGACCATCTCAGCACCTTCAATGATAGCATTGATGCTAGAAGTTTCAGACCTTAAACTAGGACTAAAAATATTAGAGATAGGAGCGGGATCCGGGTATAACGCTGCATTAATAGCCGAAATATGCGGAGAAGAAAATGTTGTTACAATAGAAAGGATACCTGAAGTTTATCAATTTGGGATGGAGAATCTAAAACGAGCAGGATACAAGGTAAAGGTAGCTCTTGGAGACGGGACAAAAGGATACCAAGAAGATGCGCCATACGATAGGATAATTGCAACTGCGGCAGCCCCAGAAGTTCCACAAAGCTGGAAGGACCAACTAAAAGAAGGAGGTATGATAATAGCGCCTGTTGGTAGAGAAAGGTACTACCAAGAGCTTTTAGTATTAAAAAAGAAAAAGGACGGCACATTTGGCTCCAATAAATACGGGGGTTGTGTATTTGTGCCCTTGGTAGGAGAGGATGGGTGGAAGGAGTAATGAGATTCATAGAATACGGCACTATTAAAAAAAAAGCGCCCAATAGATTTGCTTTAATCTATCCAGACGTGTATCGTGCCGGAAACTCAAATCTTGGACTTCATTACGTCTATAATATTGTAAATGAAAATGAAGGATTTTCAATAGAAAGATTTTTTTCAGACTTTGAAAGATCGATAGAAACTCAAGACATGTTAAAAAATTTCAAAGCATTACTATTTTCATTGAACTATGAGTATGGGGTAATTAATTTACTAAAGATTTTAAAAAAGAATAACATACCCCTACTAAGAGAGGCTAGAAAGGAGCATCTTGTTATAACTGGTGGACCACTTAATGTTAATCCATTTGTTTTGGATGATGTCTTTGACATCGCATTTATAGGAGATGCAGAAAGATCACTTGTAGAGTTCTTAGATATTTATTCTGGCCTCGACGATCCAAAAAAACAAATTGAAGAGTTTAGTAGGGTAGAGGGCCTCTACATCCCGGAAATTCATAAAGAAAATACGATTAAAAGAAGAATAGAGAAACTTTCTTACCACCCACTTTATGAGCCTATTCAGTGGGGGGATTTCGAGGAGTCATTCAATAAAACATTTCTTTTGGAGGTATCAAGGGGTTGCAGAAGCAGGTGCAAATTCTGCCTCACAGGAAATGCTTTGGGGCCTTATCGGGAGAGGAGTAAAGAGGAATTAATTAATATAATCAAGGAAGGACAAAAGAGGACTAAGTTTGAAAAGATCGCCTTGATTGGATCAGATATGCCTTCATCTCTTGACAAAATTATCAAAAGTTTAAGTGAATTAGGATTTCAGATATCCCTACCTTCACTAAAGCTTAGAGACATAGATGAGGCCACTATACCTTTGCTTGGGCAAGATACTATAACTTTAGCCCCTGAATCTTCAGAATCCTTAAGATGTGAAATAGGAAAATGCTACAAAGATGAAGAGTTTTTTGAAAAAATAAATCTTATAAAAAAATACTCTAAATCAGTAAAATTATATTTTATATTTGGGCTTCCTGCAGAAGAACAGAGAGATCTGGATGGGATTATAAGCTTCATAAATAAATCAAGAAAAATAATTAGGACAAAATCATCCTTTAATCCATTTGTCCCAAAGCCGCACACACCATTTGAAGATTATGTATTCAATTTCCCTGAATTAAAGGAGAAGATGAAATATATCAATAAAAATATAAAAGATGCCAGAATAGAAGATTTAAAGAGTGCATTTATCCAGTATGTTATATCACTTGGAGGAAGCGATACTGGAAAGTTTATTATTGACAGTGTAGAGAACAATAAAAATCTAACTTATTCTTCCTTCAGTAAAGCAATAGAGAAAGGAGAAATTGTTGTTCCATCAAAAGAAAAGGAGTGGAAGAGAATTGGAGTATCAGTTTGATTTAGGCCCACTGTTTAAGAGATTAAAAGAATTGAATGTTAAGAGAGTGGGATTGGTATTACCAGAAGGATTAAAAATTTATGCAGACTACATCTCTAGCGAACTTAAAAAACAAGGATACGAAGTAGTTATTTCGGGAAACTTTAACTACGGTGCTTGTGATGTACCAAATCTTGAGTTCGATGAAGTATGCGACTGTTTAGTTAATTTTGGGCATGCACCACTACCTGTTGAAAGTAAGATCCCAATGGTATTTATTGATGTTGACTTTGTTTTCCCATACATGGAGATATTAAAATCAAATATAGGCTTACTTAAAAAAGAAGGAAAAAGAGCCGGATTAGTATCAACTGTAAATTATGTGAAGGAACTTCCAAAAGTAAAAGAGTATCTTGAAAATGAAGGATTTGAAGTGTTTATTGGAAAAGGGGATACAAGAGTAAAATATCCGGGACAAGTCTTGGGTTGTGACTTTTCATCCGCTTCAAGTGTTTCAGACAAAGTTGATTTTTTCATATTTGTGGGGGAAGGAAGGTTCCATCCTTTAGGAGTTGCAATATCTACTGAGAAGAAGGTTTTTGCTTTTGATTGTGATGGGATATACTCGTTGAATGATTACAAGGATAAGATCCTAAAAGAACGGTTTGGGGCAATATTTAGGGCCAAAGATTCAAAGAAGTTTGGAGTAATAGTTTCCTCTAAGAAAGGACAAAAGAGGATGTCTTTAGCAAAAATACTAAAGAGAAAGATAGAAGATTCTGGATTCATTGCAGATATAATTTTGATGGATGAAGTTTCACCGGATAAGATATATGGATTTGATTATGATAGCTATGTCGTATGTGCTTGTCCAAGAATTGGAATTGACGATGCAAAGAGGTACAAAAAACCTTTATTGACCCCAAAAGAGCTTGAAATAGTGCTTAATGGAAAAGAAGATTATGTTATGGATGAAATAGATCAAGACGATTTTTGAGTAAGCCAACGATAATTAATATCGGCAGAAAAGGATATATTTAAATATCGATTTGTCATTTTGTATGTAAAGGTGCAATTATGAATAAAAGATATATTTCTTTAAGTATAGTATTATTAATAACTATTGGCACGTTGCCAGCTCTTTTTGGGCAAACCGACGAGGAAAGTGAAAATAGCGAATTTCCAAATTTTGATTGTTATCAAATAAAAATGCTTCAATCTGATAGTGCAATTTTGAATGCTGGCGATTCCCCTAAGATATATTATCCACCAGTAGTGCTTAATGAATGCTGGTATCTTCTAGAAATACAAGGCACTACAGAATGCGGGAACTGCCTCCCTAATTGGGAAATAGGTATAGGATTCAAAGATTTACCTGAAGGCATTGATTTTATTAAATTAGATGAAAATGACGAATATGTAATGAAATTTTTTGGGCGTGAAGATTGTGGATCGGTAAAGCAAGAACTATATTTTCCAGGCATCTTATTAAATTATGTAACCCATGTTAGAGTCGAAAACAAGACTATAGAAGATAGTGAGTATCCTGTATGTCCAATTGAATTTTCTTGGGAACTATACTCAATTTGTTCATGTGAGAAGGGAAAACAAGCACTTTATCCAAAAGTTGATATCGAACAGTTCTCTGTAACTGGTGGACCAACAGTCATAAAAGACGGAAAAATACTATCTGGATTTGAAGTTGTACCTGGTGTGCAACAGACAATGATTCAGGTAGAAAACAGAGGATTCTTTACACAGAACGATGCAAGAGTTAAGTTCTTGGGATTACCACAAGGCGTAACTGTTGAAATAACTCCAAATACACAGACAATCAAGGCCCATAATATAGGAACATACAGCGCAACATTTACAGTTGGATCAAACGTTCCATCGGGAACATACGATATTGCTATGGTGGCGTTCTCACCAAGCGGTATCTTTGATACAATAAGAATACAACTAGTTGTTCCATAAATTAATTTTAATTTTTAAAATTCTATTTTTTCTATTAGAAACGCTTATAAATGAATTTTAGGTCCTTAAGTTTAGTAGCATTACTAATTTTGAGAGGGCACTTGCTCAATTTTTGAACATTTCGCTTTTTCTATGGGCAATGCTGAATTTAATAAGAGGTAAATAGAATGAATTTTGAAAGCTTAGGCTTAAGTAGAGAGCTACTTATCGCCATAAAAAAATTAGGATTTAGCACACCAACAGAGATACAAAAAATGTCAATACCAGACATTATGGAGGGTAAAGACATAATTGGTGAATCGTCAACAGGCTCAGGCAAAACATTGGCCTTTGGCTGCGGAATAGTTGAGCAAGTAACTCCAAAAGATGGGTTACAGGCATTAGTTCTCACACCAACTAGAGAACTTGCAGAACAGGTGAAAGAATCCCTTAGACAAATTTCTAATCAGAAAAACTTGAAGGTTATTCCTGTATATGGTGGAGTATCTATTAATCAACAGATTAAAGATATACCAAAAGCCCAAGTAGTTATAGCTACTCCTGGCAGATTAATGGACCACCTCCAAAGAGGAACAATAAATCTTTCTAAAATCAAAATCCTAGTCTTAGATGAAGCAGACAGGATGCTAGACATGGGATTCTTAGATGATGTTGAAAGAATAATAATGCAATGCCCAACAAATAGGCAAACATTGTTTTTCTCTGCAACTATCTCAAGAGAAATCAAGAGATTGTCCAACAAATACATGATTAAACCAACAAGTGTGACAGCAGAAAAGATGGTTGACCCAGAAAAACTAAAACAGGTTTATTACGATATACCAAGAAATATGAAACTATCCCTTCTCGTTCACCTACTACAAACTGAAAACTCTGACCTTGCAATGATATTTTGCAACACAAGAAACACTACAGACTATGTTGTAAAAAATCTCAAAGCAAATAATATTAGGGCAATTGCAATACACGGTGGCTTAACTCAAAATAAACGTACAAAAAGTATCAAGCAATTTAATAACTCCAAGTCAGGCGTATTGGTATGCACCGATGTTGCTGCAAGAGGCCTCCACATAGACAATGTCTCTCACATCTATAACTATGACATCTCAAATGATTCTAACGATTATGTCCACAGGATAGGTAGAACTGCAAGAGCTGGGGAGTCTGGCAAAGTGATTAATCTATTGACTGATAGGGATTACAATAACTTTACAAAAATACTTGACACATACCCATCATTTACAATTGAAAGTGTTGAAAGACCATATTTGAAGAAAATAATGGCTATTACAGTAGATAACGAAAGATATTCTCAAGAACCTAGAAGGTATTCTCAGAAAGACAGAAGACATTCACAAAGAAGAAATAAATCACGCAGTTACCACAAGGGAAATTAATATATAATTTCTTTTTATTCTTTTTAATAGATAACTTTAATTATTTTAAAATTAGTTTAGATTCATGAAAGGTGTAAAAAAACACTTTGAAGAAGAAGCTTCAGAATTTGATAATATTATTCTTAAGTTAGTCCCACATTATACTCAAATGATCGATGCATTAGTTTTAGCCATTCCTTTTAATCAAAAAGATCCTATTAAAGTCATTGACCTAGGATGCGGAACTGGGTATGTATCAATGAATATAAAAGAAAGATTCCCTAATTCAAATCTAACTTGCCTTGACTTCGCCGAGAATATGATTGCTAAGGCTAAACTCCGATTGAGTAAGTACAAAGGTGTGAACTTTATTCTAAAAGACATAAGAAAATTTGAGTTTAATAAGAAGTATCATGCTGTCGTATCTTCTTTAGCATTGCATCATTTAGAAACAAAAAAAGACAAGATTAAATTTTATGAAAAAATATTTGATGCCCTTGAACCTGGCGGAGTATTTTATAATGCGGATATTATCCTAGGTTCAAATCAATATCTTCATGAGCAATATATATCGAAGTGGAAAGAGTTTATGTCTAAAAGCCTACCTGGAAATGAAATAGAGGATACTTGGATGGTAAAACATCACAAAGAGGATAGGCCTGAAATACTTTTAGATCAACTATCTTGGTTAGAGGATATTGGATTTAAAGAAACTGATGTCTTATGGAAATACTATAATTTTGCAGTATACGGTGGAACCAAGCCTAAATAAAAAGATCTCTAGGCAATGAGATAAGTAACCCCTCTACATCCTTTTTAAAAAGTATTTCTCCATTTTTATTAAAAATTAGTTTTATCCTGTGGAATGGGATTGTAGTTGTTTCAAAGTGTATGCCTGAGCTATCAAAGCTAGAAATATCACTACATATAATATACTTTAATGTTGGTCTTTTTTCTACCCAGTGAAGGTATCCTACTCCATAGTCATTTGGATCTTCTCCTCCATAGAATATTTTTGACAGTATATTTTTCGATTGATTCACACCATTACTTCGTTTTTGGAATATTAAAGATTAATCGAAATCTATCTATAAATTTAAATACTTGAACAAAAAAATATAGGCATGGACGAAAATAAATTAGAACGTTATTTTGAGATACCAATGATTATCTTTGGTATACTCGTTTTACCAGTTTTATATATACAAATGACCAGTACAAATCCTTTATTGAGAAGTATAGCATTTGTAATTGACGTTTTGATATGGCTTGCATTTCTAATAGAGTTTGTCACATTGATTTCAGTTACAAAAGATAAAAAGCGGTATGTAAAGACTAATTGGTTAAATCTTGCTATTATTGTATTATCTCCGCCATTACCTCTCAGAGCCTTACCAGGATTTGAGGCTTTAAGAATAATAAGAGTGCTGAGGGTATTGAGAGTATTTGTAGTTTTGAGCAGAGGGACAAAAGGATTTAAGAAATTTTACGCTAAAAATTCCATTAACTACGTTTTATACCTGACTGTTATTTTAGTTTTTATTTGCGGTTTTATCTTCTCAATATTTGAAAAAGGTAAATCATTTTTTGATGGAATTTGGTGGGCGATAGAAACTGTTTCAACTGTTGGATATGGTGACATAGCCCCACTTACTCCTGCAGGCAGAGCCTTAGGGATCGTCCTGATATTTTTAGGAATAGGTTTTATGTCAATGCTTACTGCAGCTATTTCTGCTTATTTCGTTGAGAAAGATTCAAACAGAGAGATGAAGCAGATTTTGGAAAAGCTTGATAAATTAAGCAAAGAGTTAGAAGAACTTAAGAAAAGTAAGTAGTGGACTGGGTGGGATTTGAACCCACGGCCTCTCCCATGCCAAGGGAGTGCGCTTCCACTGCGCTACCAGCCCTAAAGTTTATCATTAAAGTTTAATTTATAAAATTAATGGAATAGACACTTCCATATATTTAAATATCATTTTTTAATATACATAAACATGGAAGAAGAAAGGTTGCAGGGAATATTTGATGCAATAATGATCTTCTTTTCTTTACTAGTTATACCTGTAGTTTACATACTCTTATTTAGCAAAAATCAGACCTTCCTTTTATGGGCAACTATAGCAGATATAATCATATGGTTGGCTTTCGTCTTTGAATTAATAGTAATGCTTTCAATTACAAAGGAAAAAAAGAGATATTTGATAAATAACTGGATAAATTTATTGGTAATATTATTATCTCCTCCCTTTCCAACTGTTTTTTTCCACAAATTTAAGCTGATAAGATTACTGAGATTATCACGTCTTATAATTATGTTTGCAGTAATACGGCGAGGCACAAAAGAACTAAGTCACTTTTATGCGAGAAATTCCTTGATATACGTCTTAACATTAACTACTATTTTGACACTGTTATCGGGATTTTTATTTTCTGCAATTGAAGATGGATACACATTGTTTGACGGTGCATGGTGGTCAATTGAAACAATTGCCACTGTGGGATATGGGGATATATGGCCTAAAACTTTTAATGGAAGAATCCTAGCAATATTTGTTATTTTCATAGGGCTTGGATTAATGTCTGTAGTAACGGCTACAATATCTGCCTATTTTGTAAATAAAGATGCAATTGAAGATAAAAACGAAATGATGAAAGAACTAAAAAAACTAAGAAACGAAGTTAAATACCTAAAAGAGAAAATCGACAAAATCGATCAAAATAGGAATATTTAATTTTTATTAAGCTCTCGGCCCATCTTTATGAGTTTTAATACCTTGTATACATTTTCTTCAGATGGGGAAACTATAAAGTCATCAGAGGCTTCGACACGGTCAAGCCCTAGAATCTCTATGGCCTTCCTTATCTCGGAAGCAGTTGGGGACTGATCATTGGATATTTTTGACCAGTAAGTTTCAAGATCAAATATATTAAGAATCTTGGCTTCAAGATCCTTATACCTTGCTTCAAGTTCAAAAATCCTGTCCTCTTTAGATTTGAGTTCCTTTTTAATTTCAGAGTTCTCAAGTTCTATTTCATTCTTTTCAACGTTTAGCCTGTCTATATCCTCTTCAAGTTTGTTAATTAGTTCCTTCTCACTCTCTATACCTTCAAGAGTTTGCTCGAAAGTCCTTGTTTTCTTCTTTAAATCATCATTTTCTAACTTTAATGAAAACATGTCCTTTTCAAGAGAGCGCATGAATCTTTCTTTTTCTAATAATAAATCAATTGATTTAAGAGATTTTAATCCGATTCTAACAAGGCTGTTTTTAATTTCTTTTGATACTAAAAAAAGATCTGTGTGTTCCAGGTCACGGCCTTTTGGAAACTTTACTCTTTCTATTATGATCTCTTTTCCTTTTAGCTCTTCAAAAAGCCTTTCGGCAAGTTCTCTACCTGACCTATCTGCGTCTGTCGCAATTAAAACAATATCTGCACCAACTATTGATTTTTTAGCAATTTCAATGTTGGTAGTAGGAATTATAGAAGAAATTGTAACTCCAAATTCAGAACCCAAGGCTAGATCTTGTATAGCCTTTGATAAGGTCTCAACATCAGAAACTCCTTCAACTATAATCCTTGTGTCAATCATTTCCTTTTACACCAATTGTAGCTTCTCATCTTTGCAGATTTACCAAAGCCACATGATGCACAGATACCATGAGAAGCATGATACGAATGATTTCCACACCTTCTGCATCTCACATGTGTTTTATTGTTCCTCTTACCGTAGGAAGGTGTTCCTTTACTCATATTAATCCTCCAAACTTGGTGAAATCAAAACAACGTTGTCTCCTCTTACAACTACATGCCCTAGCTTCCTTACAGATTCTCCGTTCTGAAGCTCTTCAGCAGCCTCCATTACAAGATTCATATGAATATCATAACCTTTAAGAGTTCCTCTAAACTCTCTACCGCCTTTAAGCTCTACTAGGACATTGGAATCCAAAGCTCTGTGTATGATGTCGAGTGGTCTTTGAGCCAATATATCACCTATTATGAAATCATTATGAAATAGTATTTAAAGTTAACGGCGAAAAAATTTAAAAAAATATTCCTATAAACTTAAATACATAATAAAGACATATAAATCTTATATGAAGAAAAAACCGGTTCACGATTTAAAAAAAGGAGAAATAAAAGAGATTTTAAACTCTATTAGAAATCTTTTTGGAGAAAATATTTTACTGAGTATAGATACAAAGTCTTCATTTAAAATATCAAATTTGGATGAAAACATTGATTTGATATATGTAAACGATATACCTTCTTTTTTAAAACTGAAAAATTATTTCATACCTTCATTAAAGCTTTTAGTTTTACTTAGTAAAGAAGAGATACCACGGAAAATAGTAATCGACATGGGGGCAGTTCCATTTATAGCTAAAGGTGCAGATGTCATGAGGCCCGGGGTAAAGGAAGTTGATAGTGAGATTGAAAAGGATGGACCTGTAATTATCCTAGATGAAAAACATGGTAAGCCCATCGCAGTAGGGATAGCCTTGTATTCTTCAGAGGAGATATCTTCAATGAAAGAAGGCAAAGTTATTAAGACTCTTCATTATGTAGGCGATAAAATCTGGCAGGGAATTTGATTATTTTACAGTGACAGACTTTGCAAGGTTTCTTGGCTTGTCAATTGGGAGTCCTTTTTTTCTTGCAATATAGTATGTGAGAAGCTGTCCAATAACAACTGATAGAATTGCAAACTTACCGTCATTTATCGTGACATCTATTTTAAAGTCAGAATCCATCATATTGGCTATTTTAATAACTCTGGCCCCCCTAGCTTCAACTTCTTTTGCGTTTGAATACATGTCAAAGTCCTTACCTGGGATCAATGCGATAACTGGAGTTCCTGGTTCTATCAAAGCGATAGTACCATGCTTTAGTTCTCCTCCCATCATACCTTCTGCATGTATGTACGATATTTCCTTTAGCTTTAAGGCCACCTCTCTCGAAGGCGGATATGAAAGGCCTCTTCCAATTATATATATGTCTCTTTTATCATATAGCTCGTCGGCCATCTTCTTGATAATCTCTTCATTTTCTTTAATGATATACTCTATTTTTCCAGGGATTGTTTTCATGTTGACAGAAAAACCCAATAGGTAAGATAAATACAAGAGTGCCACAACCTGATTTGTAAAAGTCTTTGTGGCTGCTACACATATCTCAGGCCCCGCATGTATCTCAAGGGATATATCAGACATTCTCTGTAGTGTTGAGTGTGGAACGTTAACAAGAGATACTATCTTAGCACCTCTTTCTCTTGCCCACTTTGTCGCCGCCACGACATCCATTGTTTCCCCACTCTGAGATATCGCTATAAAGAGGGTGTCTTTGTCGACAAGCATAAAATTCTGAAATTCACTTGCAATCAATGTGTGAGCGTTCACACCAACTCTATTCAGGAAATAAATACCTAGAAGGGAGGCGTAATAGGAGCTACCCGCTGCAGTAAAAACTACCCTTTTTGAGTTCTTTATTAGATTTGCAATCTTATTGACCTTATCATGTTGCTCACCATCAAGTGAGTTTATTAGTCTTTGAGCTGCAATCGGCTGTTCATGGATCTCCTTTAACATGTAATGTGGGTAGTCTTGAACCGATTCTTCTTGAGATATTGCCCAAGTGAACTCATATATTCCTTTTTTTACTTCATTCCCGCTAGCATCATAAAACGTATACTTATCAGGGTCTATTATAGCAAACTCTTCATCTTCAAAAAATATTGCCTTGTTTGTAATATCAGAGAACGCATAAATATCTGAAGCAAGATAGAATCTATCATTAGCAAGTCCTAAAACTAGGGGCGAATCTTTCTTTATAGCGTAAATTCTATTTGTGCCTTTCTCGATAATAAGAATGGCATAGGTCCCCTCGATTCTTTTAATAAAACTTTTTATAGCATCAATAATATTTTTTGTTTTCAACTCTTCTTCAAAAAAATGTGAAATAACTTCCGAATCAGTTTCAGTTATAAAAACATGCCCTTTAGAAATTAGTTCTTTCTTTAGCTCTTCATAATTTTCAATAATCCCATTATGAACAGTAAATATGTTTCTATTACAGTCCCAGTGCGGGTGGGAATTTGTCTTTGTAACCCCCCCATGTGTTGCCCACCTTGTGTGGGAAATAGCACATGACGTGATAGAATCTTCTATAGAGTTGATGAATTTAGAGATCTCGCCTACATCTTTTTTTACATTACCTTCAACATCCGCGTAGCCTACAGAGTCATAACCCCTATATTCAAGTCTTTTCAATGACTTTAAGAGGTCATTTTTTATCGATATTTTGCCATCATTGATAATTCCAACGATTCCACACATGAAACCACACAAATAAAGCTTTTAATATCTATTTTAAAGTTTCGGATGAAACACTTATTTCGTAATAATAATCTAAATGAATTATTTCAATTAAATCAAAATAAAACTCAATATGGCCTTCTTTCAATTTCTAACGTTATTATAGGCCGTAAAACCTTTTAAGGGCACATAATACAATATTTCTAATGAACGAGTACCTTAAATCCATGGTTTCTGACGAAACATTTGGTGAAAAGATAGAAGAAGTAAAAGAAACACACATCTCGTACATATTTTTAACGAAAGATCATGCTTACAAAATTAAAAAAGATGTTAAATTTTCATTTCTCGACTATTCAACTTTAGACAATAGGGAATTTTTCTGTAAAGAAGAGTTTAAGATAAACAAGCTTTTGAGCCCCGATATGTATCTTGGCGTATCTCCACTAGTTAAAGAAGGTAATAATTTAGTCCTTTCAGAATCTGAGATGCCTCTAGACTATGCTATTATAATGAAAAGAATACCTGAAAAATATATAATGAAAAATTTAATTGAAAACAATAAGATAGAAAAAGAAACTCTTGAAGAAATAGCCTTGAAGATACTATTATTTCACAAAATGACAAATGTTGATTCTAATGGAAAGTATGGGTCGCTGGCGAATGTAAAAAAGAATGTAATGGATAATTTTAAGGACCTCGAATGTTTTATAGGAGATCTATTTTCAAGCGATGAATTTAACACACTCATTGGAAAAAATCTTGAGTTCATGAACAAAAACTCCGCTCTTTTTGACAAAAGAGTAAAAAAAAGTAAGATACTAGAAACACATGGCGATTTGCATTCCGGAAACATATTCGTGGCGCCAGAGGATATCTACATATTCGATGCCATTGAATTTAATCCAGCAATTAATACCACCGATGTTGCAGCTGAAATCGCATTTTTATGTATGGATTTAGAGTTTCTTGGAAGAGAGGATCTATCAAAAATCTTTTCTGAGAAATATATCCTTGAGAGTAATGATAAGGAAATTCAGAATCTTCTCTTATTCTATAAAAGTTATAGGGCGTGTGTCAGGGCAAAGGTCAATGGATACAGGGCTAGTGCAGATGGAAATGCCAAAGAACTTACAAAAAAATACTTCTATTTGGCCTTAAAATATGCGGAGGAGTTGTAGTGGGGATAAATGAAATAGCGTCAATGATTAGTTCAAATCTAGATAGGCAGGAAATGGTAGATTTTCTATTTAGTCTTATAGAAACTGAAACAGTAAATCCACCGGGTGATGAGTATCTATTGCATGACACAATAATGAAATGCATGAAGGAGATTGGGGCTGAAGTTGAAATAATCTCAAAGGATGAGAAGAGGCCTAATTACATCGGAAGGATAGGTAGTGGAAATCCGTCTGTTGCCATAATATCTCATATGGATGTTGTCCCCTCTGGAGAAGGCTGGACACAGCATCCATTCCAGCCATATGAAAAAGATGGTAAGATTTATGGCAGAGGTGCTTTGGATAACAAAGGTAGCCTTGCCGCATCATGGGCTGGAATAAAAGCACTACTTAAAAGCGGGCTTAAATTTAAAGGGACTATTTATTTTTGTGCAGTTTCTGACGAAGAGATGGGGTCTCATTTCGGTGTTGAATATATTGTAGAGAAGGGATTCAAACCGGACTATGCAATTGTTCCAGACAGCGGTTCAATAAACAAAGCAATTATCGGAGAAAAGGGCGCGGCCTGGTTTGATCTTGAAAGCTATGGAAAACAATCTCATGGATCAACACCAGAATTAGGGATCAATGCAATAATAAAAGTATCAAAACTTATATCTGACTTCGAAAAATTTGATTTCAATTTAAAATATGATTCTAGATTTACACCTCCAACAGTTAACGTCGGCATGATCTCTGGGGGAAATGCACCTAATATTGTAGCTTCAAGATGTAAAGTTACACTAGATGTAAGGTATCCTGTTGGAATAACAGAGAGCATGATACTAAAAAGAATCTCTGATGAAATAGATGTTTTAAAAAGTAAAGACAATGATGTAGATATACGATTGGGTGAGGTCACAACAAGACACTTTCCTCATGTAATAGAGCAAAATAGTAAATTAATTGATATATTCAAAAAAACTGCCCAAGAAATAGGCATGCCGCTTGAATTTGAAACGTCATCTGGAATAACAGTCGCAAAGATATTTAATTTGAATGGAATACCTGCAATTGCCCACTCTCCAGATTCTGATAATACTTGGCACATTTCTGATGAATATGTTAAAATAGAAAATTTAGAAAAATGTGCAGTTTTATGGGCATCTGTAATCTATGAGCTTGTAAAATAGTTACCTTCTGGCATAGTACTTGTCTAGATAGAATCCGTAATTCTGCTCTATCTCTTTTTGTACTTCATTTTTAAACTCTTCAACTTTTAGAATGCCTTTCTCTTCAAGCTTCTTTAAGAGTAGATCCAAAAAAACTTCTTGGTAAGATATCTCAAATATCATCCTGCCCCTTATTTCATCAGGATGGGCAGGTTCAATAGCATAATCATCACTCATTTCATCCATTAAATCACCACTTGGAACTATCCATAAACTTTTAAAAGGTTTCTTATATCTCATATTGTACTAAGCTATAGTTTTGGAAGTGAAAAAGAGTGGATTACAAGAAGGAAGGCAAGGAGATAGTAGAGGGCATTGTAATTGCCGTTGTGCTTTACTTAGTCATTAGTTTGACTTTGTCATATGCATTAAAAGTTGAAAATCCCGTGGCAGTTGTTATTTCTGGAAGCATGGAGCCTGTTTACTATAGAGGGGACATTATTGTAATCAAGGGAACTGATCCAAGCGATATACAGGTCGGAGACATTGTTGTTTACAAAAGGCCCTACCAGGACATACCCATAGTCCACAGAGCAATTAATATAATCGAAGAAGATGGAGCCCTATATTTTGTGACTAAGGGCGACAATAATCCTTTTGAGGATTCTTACTTTGAAAATGGTAAGAAACTTCCTGGCGTACCAGATTACGCTATTCTCGGAAAGAGCGTCATGAAGATTCCAAAACTCGGATACGTGACAATTTTCTTTAAGCGCCTTATTGGAGTTAGGATATGAGAAGGTTCCCTTCACTGGCAGTTGACATAATAATTTTTTTTGATAATAAATTAGTCCTTATAAAAAGAGAGAGGGAACCATTCAAAGATAGCTTTGCAATTCCAGGCGGATTTGTTGAGTACGGTGAAACAGTTGAGAATGCCGCACTAAGGGAAGCAAAAGAGGAAACAGGACTAGAAGTTACAAAACTAACTCTTTTTGGAGTATATTCAGAACCAAATAGAGATCCAAGAGGACATACAATCAGTATAGTTTTTCATGGAGAGGGCAAAGGTACCCCAAAAGCAGGAGACGATGCTAAAGAGTTATTCTTATTTGATTTAGTGAAAATACCGGAGAATCTTGCCTTTGATCATAACAAGATACTTCAAGATTTTTTAGAAAAATATAGAGGGGATTAACATCATCGATAATACAAACATCTCAGAGGTTTTAGGTGTGCTAAGAGAGGAGATAAAGAAGTTTTCTGTACCTATAGTTTCTGAAGTTGCAGCCGATAGAGACCCCTACAAAGTTCTTATCTCTTGTGTCTTGAGCCTTAGAACAAAGGATGAAGTTACCAAGAAGGCTTCCCTCAAGCTATTTGAGCGTGCAGACACAGCCAATAAAATGATCAATCTGAATGAATCAGAGATTGAAAAATTGATTTATCCTGTGGGATTCTATAAAACTAAGGCAAAAAGGATTATTGAGATGTCCCATAAAATTCTTGATGAGTATGGCGGAAAAGTTCCAGATACAATTGATGAGCTATTAAAACTTAAAGGCGTAGGAAGGAAAACTGCAAACATTGTTATAACTCTTGGATATTCAAAGCAAGGTGTGTGCGTCGATACTCATGTTCACAGAATTTCTAATAGATGGGGCTATGTCAAAACAAAAAATCCAATTCAAACAGAGTTCGCACTGAGAGAAAAGCTCCCACAGGAGCATTGGATTGAATATAATGATATTCTTGTCACATACGGTCAAAATGTTTGTGTACCTATTAGCCCAAAATGCAGTATCTGCCCAATTGAAAAATATTGCCCAAAAATAAGCGTATTAAAACATAGATAGAAGAACATAGTGGGCCCGCTGAGATTTGAACTCAGGACCTCCCGGTTATCAGCCGGACGCTATAACCAATCTAAGCCACGGGCCCATGTATATCACGGAAATATTAACAACGTATTTAAGATTTTCGTTCGTATTTATAATTATGAAGCTTTTGGTCACTGGAGTACCTGGTGTAGGTAAGACCCTTGTAGGAAAAAAGCTGTCTGAACTGCTAAATTTGCAGTATATTAATGTCGGTGAATTTGCAAAAGACAACTTTGAGTTCCCAGTTGAAGAGAATGAAATAATAATAGATGAAAATCTAATGGGCGAAAAATTAGATCTACTTCAAGACATAGTTATAGATTCTCACATACCGTTTAAAGCTGAAAAAGCTATTGTCCTAAGATGCAACCCCAGAGTTCTTATAGAAAGATTACGTGAGAGAAGATACTCTGAAGATAAAATAAAGGACAACATTTTATCAGAGATTCTTGATTACGAGATATATGCTGTAAAAGAGCTCTTTAGTGAAGAAAATATCTATGAAGTTTTGAGTGAAAATGCTGATGAAACTATAAAGGGAATAATGGATATAATCAATGGTAAAGGCAAATCACTCAAAAATGGAAATCATTTTAATTTTCTTACAGAAGATAACATTTTTTTGATAGAAAAATAGAATATTTTTTTTATATTTTAGAAATCACAAGTTTTATAAGTTATAAAGACGTAAAAGTATAGGGGAGGTATAGTTATGGACCTCGTTATTAAAAACGGAACGATAGTTACAGCAACAGATATGTATGAAGCAGACATTGGTATTGAAGGCGAAAAGATTGTTGCCATTGGGAAGGAGCTTTCTGGCTCTAAGGAAATTGATGCGAAGGGAATGATGGTCTTCCCGGGATTTATAGATGTACATACACATATTGAAATGCCATTTATGGGCACATATTCTTCTGACACATGGGAAACAGGAACAAGGGCTGCGGCCTTTGGTGGAACAACCTGTGTTGTTGACTTTATAATTCAATCAAAGGGAGGAACCCTAAGGGCGGCCTTAGATGAGTGGAACAAAAGATCAACTGGAAATGCATACATTGACTATGGTTTCCACATGGGAATGACGGATGTTAATGATGACACACTAAAAGAAATGGAAACGATGATATTGGAAGAGGGAATCCCAAGTTTCAAACTATTCTTTGCCTATAAAGGGGCACTAATGGCCGAAGACGATGCATTTTACAAAGCTCTTGAAAAAGCCGGTGAATTTGGAGGGCTAATTATGCTCCACGCTGAAAACGGTCATATAATTGATCTATATACAAAGAGATTGTTGGCCGAGAATAAGACAGAGCCAATGTACCACGCTGTTTCAAGACCCTCAATTCTTGAAGGAGAGGCCTGTCAGAGGGCAATTACTCTTGCTGAACTTGCAGAGGCACCCCTTTACATAGTGCATAACTCATGCCTTGAGGCAGTTGAAGCTATTCATGAGGGAAGAGAAAGAGGGCTTCCAATCTATGGAGAAACATGCCCACAGTACCTTACTCTTGACGAAGAAAGATACACTGAACCGGACTTTAACGGTGCTAAGTATGTCATGTCACCACCTTTGAGATCTGAGTTTGATCAGGATGCACTTTGGTTTGCAATTGAGAGAGGGGATCTTCAGGTAATATCAACTGATCACTGCCCGTTCTTCTTTAAAGGCCAGAAAGAAATGGGTAAAGATAACTTTGCAAAGATACCAAACGGTGCACCGGGTGTTGAAACAAGGATACCGGTGATGTATACTGCAGGAGTCCTTGAGGACTGGATAACATTAAACAAGTTCGTAGAGCTTAACTCAACTAATCCTGCAAAGATGTTTGGATTATTCCCACAAAAAGGAACAATAGCAGTTGGATCAGATGCAGACATAGTAGTATTCGATCCTGAGAAAGAAGTAACAATCTCTGTAAAGAATCTTCACCAGAATACTGACTATACTCCTTGGGAGGGAATGGTAGTAAAGGGTTACCCAGTTACTGTACTCTCAAGAGGAAAAGTCGTTGTAGAAGATGGCAAGCTCACAGGAGAAAAAGGATGGGGTAAATTCGTAAAGAGGGATAGATTCTATCCATTATAAAATAATTAATTTTTATTTTATTTTTAAAATACCAAGTTTTCATCGGATATTTGACTAATTAATTAAGTGTTATTAAACTATTTTCTAGATATTCCAATTTATAATCGAAAGTTATATAAATCTCTAGACATATTAAGTAACTGTGCCTATTAGAATGTAGGAGGCCTTTTATGGAAGATTTTGCACAGATGGAAAAAGAATACGTTATGAGATCTTGGTCTTGCCAAGCAGATGTCAAAGTTAACATGATAGAGAAGGCTGAAGGTATATACTTCTGGGATAAATCAGGCAAAAAATACTCAGACTTCTCTTCCCAACTTATGAGTACAAGTTGCGGTCACAATGTAAAAGAAATAAATGATGGGATTGTTGAACAGCTTAACAAATATGCTTACATAGGTCCAGGGCTTGGCAGTGAAGCAAGAGCAAAATTAGGGAAAATGGTTGCTGATATTGCAGGTCCAAACTTTAAGAGAACATTCTTTTCTTCAAGCGGTACTGAAGCAAATGAAGCGGCAGTTAAAGCTGCAAAATGGTACACTGGTAAATATAAAATTATTTCCCGTTACCAGTCTTACCACGGAGCAACCGGTATAGCAATGATGCTAACTGGAGACCCACGAAGGTATCCAAATGAGCCAGGTTACCCAGGAATATTGCATGGTCCAGACTGTTACTGTTACAGATGTCCATTCAAGATGGAATACCCAAGTTGTGACATCATGTGTGCCAGATACATTGGTGACATGATCAGATTTGAGGCAAAGGAAACAGTTGCTGCCATAATAGCTGAGCCCATTGTAGGTTCAAATGGTATTATCCCCCCAGTAAAAGAATACTTCCCTATGTTAAGAGAGATTTGTGATGAATACAACGTAGTTTTAGTTGCCGATGAGGTCATGACCGGATTTGGAAGAACTGGAAAATGGCTCGCTTACGAGCATTACAATTTCCAGCCAGATATAATTACATCTGCCAAGAACTTATCCGCAACATACGTCCCTCTTGGTGGAACTACATACTCAAAGAAGATTTCTGACTACTTTGAAGACCACTGGTTTGTTGAAGGTCACACATACGCAGGTCACCCACTTGCATGTGCAGCAGGAGTTGCAACAATAGAATACATGAAGAAGAACAAGCTTGTTGAAAATGCAGCAAAGATGGAAAAGGTAATGGAAAAGAGATTGAACGAGATAAAGGAAGACCACAAGTCAGTAGGAGATGTCAGAGGTAAGGGACTCTTCTGGGGAATTGAATTAATCAAGAATACACAGACAAAAGAGCAGGCAGGAACAAGAGAAGAAAAGTTCATGAGAGGGCATGCACCAATACCTGCAAAAGTTGCAGGAGAATGCATGAAGAATGGGGTATTCTTCTTACAGATGGTTTCAACACTATTGTTTGCACCACCACTTTCAATAAATGAACAGCAGATAAACGAAGCTCTTGATGTCGTTGACAAAGCACTAGAAGTTTCTGACAAAGAAGTTGTAAAATAAATTAATTTATTTTTTATCTTATTTTTTTATAAGGCCAAATTTTATATATGCCCCTCCTAGATTAACTAACATGGAAAAATATGCTCTTCTCATCATAAACATGATTAATGAGTATGTCTTTGGGGAACATAAATGTGAGAATCCTAAAGAGATAATAGGGCCAATCAAAAATGTATCAACCCTTTTTAGAGAAAAAGGATTTCCCGTGATATACCTGAATGACCTTAAAGAAAATGATTGTGAAGAGGAAATAATAGAAGATCTCGCCGCAAAAGAAGGGGACTTCATCATAAAAAAAAGGAAATATAGTGGATTTTACGGAACGGAACTTGAAGAAATTCTGGAAAAGAGGGGTATTAGAAATCTTGTCTTCTCGGGACTTCAGACGTCTCTTTCTGTAAGGCATACAGCAGCAGATGCATACTACAGAGATTACAAGTGTATCATGCTGACAAATGCATGCTGCGATGTCAAAAAGGACCTTCACCTGAAGTCTGTATTGTATATTAGAGACTATTACGGGGCAAGTGCAGTATCCACTATGAATTTCCCTCGTCTTTATCTAAAGGAGGAAATATAATGGATGTAGGAGTTATCGGAAAACCAAATGTAGGTAAATCAACTTTTTTTAATGCAGTGACTCTTGGAGGGGCAGAAATTGCAAATTATCCTTTCACGACAATTGATTCAAACATAGGGGCAACTTACGTTACGTATAAATGCCCCTGCAAGGAGCTAAATCTTACATGCTCACCCCAAAATTCAAAATGCATCGATGGAACGAGACTTGTCCCATTGAAGATAATCGATGTTGCAGGTCTAGTAAAGGGTGCACACACCGGTAGAGGTCTTGGAAACAAGTTCTTAAATGACCTTTCAAGGGCAGAAACTTTGATTCACATTGTTGATGCATCAGGATCAACTGATATAGAAGGAAATCCAGTTCCCATAGGAACGCACAATCCAATTGAGGACATTGAGTTTTTAGAGGAAGAGATAAATCTCTGGTTTTTTGGGATACTAAATGATAACTGGTTTAGATTTGCAAGAAAGGTATGTTCCGGCCACCATGATTTCTGTAAGATAGTGGCTGAGCAGTTCACTGGCATTGGGATAACAGAAGGAAACGTCATAGCATCAATTAGAGAAACTGGGCTAAATCCTGAACAGTGCATACATTGGAAGGACGAAGAGCTCCTAATCTTTGCACGATCCCTTAGGAAGATATCAAAACCAATCACTATAGTTCTAAACAAAGTGGATATAGCACCACCAGAGAATATCAAAGCCTTGAAAGAAAAGATCGGGGAGGTCTTTACAGTTAGTGCTGAAGCAGAGCTTGTCTTAAGAAAGGCATCAAATGCGGGGCTTTTAAAATACATCCCCTCTCAAAAATCCTTTGAGATAACTGGAAATCTAAAGGACAAACAGAAAGAAGCCCTAAACAAAATAAAAAATTTCATGGAGAAGAATGAGGGGACTGGGGTCCAGAATGTCATCAATCAAGTCGTCTTCAATATCTTGGGCAAAATAGTTGTTTATCCTGTAGAGGATGAGTCTCACATGAAGGATGGGAAGGGCAATGTATTGCCTGATGCTTACTTAATGGAGAAAGGGTCAACACCAAGGGATTTGGCGTTTAGGATTCATACAGATATTGGAAAAAGCTTCCTATACGCTGTGAACGCAAGAACTAAAATGAGAATAAAAGATGACTACGAGCTTCAAAATGGGGATATAATAAAGATTGTTTCAGCCGCAAGATAAAACTATACTAGCTCCTCAAGAGGTATATCTACAAACTTGTTTAGTTTAGGGAGCATATGCCTTGTAGTTTTAGGGGGAAAAAGTTCTCCGCGCCTTGCTGTCTTTACTACTTCTTCTTTTGTCACTCTTTTTGGAACTAGAATAGCGCCGGCTTTTTCAGAATAGAGAAGCCAGTAAGCTTTCTTTAAGGTTTTCTCGTACCTCACGCTCATACCATTTTTTTCTAAGATTTCAACTATCTTTCCAACATCCCCATATATAACGGGAAACCACTGGCCTAATTTAATCTCTGGGTCATTGTAATCAACAAGAATGCAAGGAACTTTTTTGCAGCCTAGCCTTTTTGCAGCCTCAAATCTGTGGTGCCCATCGAGAATTGTCATAGTGTTAGCATCAACTATTATGGCAACAGAGAATTTTTTTTCCCGCTCCATCTTAATCATTAATCTGTTCAGAACACTGGGAACAATACGCTCATGTGTATTCAGTTTTTCTATCTCGATGTATTCTATCTCCATAAATAGATACTTAGGTCAAAATCTTATATGTTTTTGTATGCAAAAAGTGACTGACCAAAAGAAACGCCCCCGTCACCACAAGGTATGAGCCTATGTTCTACATACTTTAGCCTATGTGATTCAACACTCTCTTTGATAACATCTGAGAATATTTTGTTATAGGCAACTCCACCCGAAAAGCCAATTGGGAGGTGATCTTTTCTTGCTTCGTCAATTGCAATCTCAGAAAATGCCTTTGCAAGGGAAACATGGACAGTTTTTGCTAGATCTTTTTTGCTTTCTTTATTCCTTAAATCAAATATTTTTTTTGCAAACTCACTTATTTGCAAGATGTTGCCTTCTATTTCAATCGGTATCTTAAGGTCATTTCCATTCCACGCAAGTGACTCTAGCTTCATGGCAGGCTCGCCTTCATAACTTCTTTCAGAGCAAGCAAAAAGCATCACAGAAAACATGTCGAGGATTCTGCCGCAAGAAGTTGAATGAACTCTTTCTTCTTTTACCAGATTCTTTAATGCATTGATGCCCTGCAATCCGTATTTGTAGGAGTTTGAGTATCCAGAAAGGTCTTCATCATTTAGAAGTGAAACTAGAACTCTCAAAGGTTCCTTTGCGGCCTTGTCTCCTCCTAGAAGTGGGTATTCCTTAAGATGGCCTATTCTTTCTTCACTATTGTCTGTAACGTGAAATACCTCTCCTCCCCAGGACTTTCCATCAAGACCGTAGCCTGTACCGTCGCAAACTATTGCAACGCCTTCCTCTATATCGTTCTCAGTAAAAACGGCCCTTGCATGGGAAACATGGTGTTGAATCTTAAGTAAAGGTATCCCAGTTTCTTTGGAGTACCTTTCTGCAAGTTTTGTTGTTTCGTATTGTGGGTGAAGGTCTGATACTAAAAGTTCTATCTCTTCCATCTTCATGTTTAGAAGAGTTAGCATTTTTTTTATCGCATCTTCAAAAAATAGTAGTGTATCATAATGAGTGGTATTTCCAATGTGCTGAGAGATAAATGCTTTTTTTTCCTTTGTCAAAGTAAATGCATTGTTAAGCTCTGCACCGAAAGCCAATACTTTTTTTGCATGGGGAATTTCAATACCTTGTGGCACAAACCCCCTTGACCTTCTGATGAACTTTCCGTCACGGATGACTGAGTCATCGCACCTATTGTATATATTTAGATTGTGGCAGAGGAAGTAATCAACATCTAGGGAATTAAAAGCAGAGCTATTTTCAGTTATCATGGGATCCCCGGGCATATTGGCAGAGGTCATGACAAAAAAGTCAAGTGAAGTGTAATTAAATAATAAGAAATGAAGCGGGGAGTATGGAAGCATTATGCCGACGTTATGAAGTCCAGGGGATGCAGGTTCAAAGGTCTTAGAGTCCTTTTTTTCCAATACAACGATTGGCCGCTCATGGGAGGATATAATCTTTCTCTCTTCATCACTGACATGACAGACCTTTTCAATTGATCCTATATTCCTCGCAAGAATTGCAAACGGCTGATAGGGTCTCTCCAATCTCCTTCGTAACTCTTTGACAGAATTTTTATTTAAGGCATCACAGCCGATGTGGTACCCGCCTAGACCTTTTATGGCTATGATTTTCCCATCTTCGAATAACTTTGCTGCAGTTTCAATGGGATTTTCTATCCTTTTCTTTGAACTATCAAAGAGAGAGTAATGTGGGCCGCATAAAGGGCACGCAACGGGCTCTGCATGGTATCGCCTATCTAGAACATCCGTGTACTCCTTAAGGCAGTCAGAGCACAGATTGAACTTGCCCATAGTAGTCATTTCTCTGTCGTATGGGGTCTTTTTAATAATGGTAAATCTTGGGCCACAGTTTGTGCAGTTAATAAATGGATAAAGGTATCTCCTATCAGTTTTTTGAAATAGCTCTCTCTGGCAATCTTCGCAGACACAAATGTCGGGAGGTATTATGGAAGCTGAACTGGAATTCCCACTTTTACTCTCCTTTATGTAAAAAAGACTTTCTTTGAAATTTTCATCAGAAGATATGTCCTTTATGTCAAGCCTATCTATCTTGGCAAGAGGGGGCTTTTTTAGGTTTAAATCTTCAATAAAAGTATCAATCTTTCCAGGAGGGCCATCAATTACAATCTCTACATACTCCCCCCTGTTCCTCACATAGCCGCTTACTTTATTTTCAACGGCAATTCTATAGACAAATGGTCTAAACCCAACAGCCTGAACTGTTCCATAGACCATTATGCTTTTCATGACCTCTGCAATAGTACCGTTTATATAAAATTAATTATCGATATAAGACTTTTTAGCAAAAAAATGTATAGCAAACGCTTATAAACGTCCGATTTCAAATATCTTTAAGGTGAAATTAATTTACTCATCAATAATTTCTAACAAAGGTGAATTTCATGATCAATGTATTCATAAATGGATACGGTACAGTTGGGAAGAGGGTAGCAGATGCAGTCGCCCTCCAGAAGGATATGAAGATAATAGGCGTTTCAAAGAGAACGCCCGATTTTGATGCAGAACAGGCGATAAAGAAGGGCTTTGATCTTTATTGCGTTGAAGGTGCCGATGTAGACGCTTTCAAGAAGAGAGGATTGGAAACAAAAGGTTACCTAAAGGATATTAAAGACTCCGTAGACGTAGTCATAGACGGCGCACCTGGAAAGCAGGGCGCTAAGAACATGGAGCTCTATAAGTCACTTGGTCTAAATGCCATTTTCCAGGGAGGAGAAGATGCTTCTATAGCTACCTCCTTTAACGCTCACGCTAATTTTGATAAAAATGTAGGTCAGAAATACATAAGGGTTGTTTCTTGCAATACAACTGGACTTGCAAGGACACTAAGTTGCCTATATGAAGCCGACGCCATAAAGAAGGTCAAGGCTGTAATGATCAGAAGGGCAGCAGACCCAGGAGATAACAAAAGGGGACCTATAAATGCCATAGTACCTGAAGTAAAGGTACCATCTCATCATGGCCCTGATTTAAAGACTGTTCTCCCAGTGGATATAGAGACTATAGCCGTAAAGGTGCCAACAACATTGATGCACCTTCACACAATAATGGTAGATTTAAAGAGGGATATAAAGAGGGAGGACGTAATAGACTTATTCAATAACAGATCAAGAGTTATTTTAGTAAGTAAAGAAGATGGAATAGATTCTACCGCAGATATTATGGAGTTTGCAAAGAATCTGGGTAGAAATAGAGGGGACATGTATGAAATTAATGTCTGGAAGGATTCAATTAATATTAAGGACGGAACACTTTACTATATCCAGGCTATTCATCAGGAATCAGACATTGTCCCAGAAAATGTAGATGCCATAAGAGCCATGTTTGACCTTAAGAAGAGAGACGAGTCAATCGAAATGACAAACAAGGCCCTTGGCATTCTATAATTCTTTTGAGGGAGGGAATTTATTATGAGTGATAAAGATTTTATTGAGGATATTGTATCGAAGAAGGGAGACGATTATTTTAAGGATATAAAAGAAGAGGTAGGTACAACTAAATACATCATCAAAGCACAGATCACAGCTAGCGGTATTGTTGAAAGGCCCGATGTCGTCGGAGCTATTTTTGGGCAGACTGAAGGATTGTTAAGTGATGACCTAGATTTGAGGGAGTTACAGAAGACCGGAAGGATAGGGAGAATTAGAGTCAACATCAACTCCAAGAATGGGAAAAGCACTGGAGAAATAATAGTGCCATCAAGTCTTGATAAAGTTGAAACTGCAATACTTGCTGCATCACTTGAGACCATCGATAGGGTAGGCCCATGCAACGCCAGAATCGATGTAACAACAATTGAAGACGTCAGAAAATCAAAGAGAAACTATGTAATTGACAGAGCTAAGATTATCCTAACAACAATGGTCGACGAGATCACACCAGAAAGCTCTGAGCTGACAGATGAGGTAAAGGAATCTGTTCGAATGGGAGAGATCAAGTCCTTTGGAGAAGACCAGCTCCCTGCAGGCCCAAACGTTGACGAAAGCGATGCAATAATCGTAGTTGAAGGAAGGGCAGATGTTTTAAATTTACTGAAGTACGGAATTAAAAACACAATAGCTGTTGAAGGTACAAGTGTTTCAAAGACAATAGCAGCTGTTTCCCATGAAAAGACAGTTACTGCATTTGTTGATGGGGACAGAGGGGGAGAGCTAATACTAAAGGAGCTTTTTCAGATAGCAGAGATTGACTACATAGCAAGGGCCCCAATGGGGAAGGAAGTAGAGGATCTAACAAAAAAAGAGATAATCAAGGCCTTAAGAAACAAGATCCCGGCAGAGCAGTGGATTGTTGAAAACCTTGACAAACCTAGAACAGATGCTCCAAAGCCACAGCCAAAACCTGAGGAAAGAGATTACCCCCAGAAGCACCACCACTACGAGCCACAACAAAAGCCACCAGAGCCGGTACAGCAAAAGAAACCTTACTCTGATCTAGACAGATTTGGAGAGATAATTGAAAAGCTACCTGGAACACTTGATGCATATCTTTTAGACGCAGAAGGAAAGGTAAAGCACAAGGTTTCTGTAAGGGATTTAGTAGACGCGATGAGATACACCGAGGATTACGAGGCTGTTGTATTTGACGGAGTCGTTACACAGAGACTTGTTGATATAGCTGGGGAAAAAGGAGTTAAATTCCTTGTCGGTGTTAAGACTGGAAACATAACAAAGAAACCTGTTAACTTAAAGGTACTTTCATTTAAGGAACAGGGCGGAGAAATGGAAGCCGTAGGTGTCTAGAATTAAGGTAAAACTTTCTTTTTTCTTTGACAGCGAAAAGATGGCCAAGGCTTATTACAACGGAATTTACGTTGATAATAAACCTTTTAAAGGAACTTCCATCTCTACTAGAATATATAAAGAGACCTTAGAAGTAGAATCTGAGTCTGAATCTATAGGGACTCTTAAAAATACTGTAGATGATATTATCGCATGTGTTGAGGCAATAAGAAAAACATTAGTATTATAGGAGGAATTTTATTGGCTAGAAAAAGAGTAGCGGGAAAAGACCCGTGGAAGGCAAAGAACTGGTATACCATTTATGCTCCTGATATGTTTGAGAAGAAGGAGATTGGTGAGACGATATCCGATAAACCTGAGAAGGTATTGGGTAGAAAGATTGAGACAAATATGAAGGAGCTTACAGGAGACCTAAAGAAGAGTCACATAAAACTAGTCTTTAGAGTCAAAGAGGTCACAGGCGAAAACGCCTACACCGAATTCTTCAGACAGGAACTTTCAAGATCATACCTTAGAAGTCAGATTAGAAGAAGAAACTCAAAAGTTGACTCAATTTTCAACATAAAGACAAAGGACGGGTACACTTTAAGAGCCTCAACTTCTGCAATCCTTACCACAAGGATACTTACTTCACAGAAGAAGGCAATCAGAGAAATAATAAATCAAGAGCTAACAACAATCAGCACAAACAACGACTTTGCACAGTTCTTGGATGAAGTAACAAGCGGCAAGATGTCAAGCGAGATTTACAAGAAAGCAAGGAAGATCTACCCACTTAAGAGAGTAGAAGTCACAAAGATTAAACTCGTTGATAAGCCCAAATCAAAAGAGGCTGCATAAACTGTGGAAGATTTCCATAGTATTTTTTATTCTTTAAAAGAATTTAAAATCCCATTTAATTTTGATATTATAGTTGGAATAGCAAGAGGCGGTATAATACCCTCTTCAATTTTGTCATTTATTTATGAGAAAGAGCTTTTTCTCTTGTGGCTAAATCTATACGGAGAGGGAATGCCTCCTGAAAGAGTCCATGATAAGCCAAAACTCATGAGGCCTTTCGATCATGATTTGTCCGGAAAGAGGGTTTTGCTCGTAGACGATCTCTCAAGAAGTGGAGAAACAATTGAGTTTGCCAAAAAAATCCTGAAAGAAAAAGGCGCTTCTGGGATCAAGTCACTTGTTTTAGTTGGGAAGGGCGACTATTTCCTTCAAGAGTTTAAGGGATGCGTCAACTTCCCCTGGAAGTTTTGACCTTAGATGGGAGATCAATAAATTTCGCTACCTCTGCTATTATGGCCGAGTCATTTGTTGCTACAATCCCGTTACATTTTTTCAGTGTATGATCGACACTTGGCACCGTTTCAGAGTCGCCATTTAGATCCCTCTCTTCCATCCCATCTCTTATAATCTGAGATAGCTTACCGCTCTTACTCATCATCTTATCCAAATAAACTTGAGTTTTCTCAGGAGGATATTTTTTTAGAAGGTCCAGTATAAGGTCAATCGATTCTAAGGTATCTTTTGTTATCCTGTGCTTTCCCGAAACATTCCTTGTATCCCTCAATAGGCCATCCATAGAAACAAATGCCTCACCCATAAGAACTGACTCCGTTGTTATTATGACATTATAGCCGTCAATAAACAAAGAGCTCCCTTTGAGATCTTTTAGATTCATCTTCTTCTCTTTAGTTTCCTTTATGTAAGACTCAGAAAAAACAGTCCTTGAAAGAATGTACCTTTCTTCATTTTTTAGGCCAAAATGGTCACTTACAAATCGCAGTGCATAAGATTTTGGATAGCCCCTATTTAAGAGAAGATAAAGGTCGTTTCTGGCCTTGTCAAAGGCATTATTTTTCATGAAGAAAATATTGTTTTTTTAGTTAAAATTACTTTTGGAGATTTTGCCTTGAAAGATTCTATTTATTTTTTGATTTAGAGTTTTCCAAATTTTCCTTCACACGAAAAGCTACAATTCCCCTAATAAGATCATATGGAACAGGTTTATCGAGAGGGAATTGGACAGCACCCTTTGACGAAGCATAAACTGAGATTTGATTCTTGAATTTTTCAATTCCTGAAGGTGTAGGATAAAACCCTATATGGTTTTTATAGGCTGCAAAGTGGACTAGGTTTCCCTTAAGGGTAAATGTCGGCATCCCATAGCTTATCTTCTCCTCTGCATCGGGGGCCGCTTCTTTAATTATTTCTCGTATCTTCTGTAATCTGTCCTGAACTTCTTTGGGGAAGCCCTTAATATATTCATCAATGTCTTTTGTCTCACCTTTTTTTATTCTGGAGGGAGATTCTTCTTTTTTCATCATCTCATTAGGGTATCGAGCCAATAGTTAATAAAATTAATTAATATAGGTAATATATTACCTAATAGAAAGCTTTATAAATAGTTACCTGATTAATTGAATAAAGGTAACTTATTACCTATTTAGGAGGAAAAATTTATGGAAAAAATATATTTACAGGCCATTGGGATATGGCTGTTATTTGCCGTTGTAGCAAACATCAACGGTATAATCAGAAATTATGTATACGGTCCAAAATTGAATGAGCTAACTGCACACCAAATAAGCTGCTTTACTGGGATCACTATGTTTTTTATAGTAATGTATCTGTGGCTTAGGTATACCGGCGCATTCTATACAGCGCATAACTTAATAGTGATTGGAGTAGCATTCCTATTTGCCACAGTTGCATTTGAGTTCCTGTTTGGTCATTACATCATAGGCCACAGCTGGGAAAAACTATTGCATGACTATAACTTCTTGAAAGGAAGGCTCTGGTCGCTTGTGCTTGTATGGACAACAGTGGGCCCATACGTCGTTGCAAAATACGTCCTTGGTAAGATATAGAATTAAAGAGGAATAAAAATGGAAAAAACTATAAGGCCTGAATCATTCGAAATTTTTGGTAAGATATTTTTCTTAAGCAATAGGCTTGAGTATCTGGGAGACAATGAGCTTAGAAAAGACGGGCTTACAACAAAGCAGTGGCAGCTTATAGCAGTCACAGGAAAGTATTTTACCTATCCTCCTTCAGTGAGTGAGGTGGCTGAGGTGCTGTGCACAACACATCAAAATGTTAAACAGTTGGCCCTAAAGCTTCAGGAGAAGGGATTTATTTCAGTTGAGAAGGATCAAAAGGACAGAAGAGTAATTAGATTAAGATTAACTGAAAAGAACAGAGAATACTGGGAGTCAAATTCAGAAGAGAGCATCTCGTTCATAAGTTCACTTTTCAGCACTTTGACAGACAAGGAGCTAAAAGACCTCTATAATCTTCTAAATAAGTTGGAAGATAATATAGATCAGAAGTATAAGGAAACAAAAAAGAACTTTATATCAACATTGCCTTAACTCATTGTACCGCAAACTTCTCTGAGTTAATAAATGACCTGAAAGTATTCTTCCTTGCATCTGAATCAAACTTATGTTTTTGCAGAAGCATATATTTTAGGTCACGTGCCGCCTGATGATTTGCATCTATTTTTAAGGCCATATCATAACATTGATTTGCCCAGAGGTACTTCCCAAGCTTTTCAAGGGTTTCGCCCTTGTGAACCCACTCGTCAGGTGTTTTAGGTTCATTTTCGACAATCCTTGCAGAGTAGTCCTTTTCTATCTTGCTTCTGCATTCCTCCGCTTCGTCAAATCTTTGTAAAGATTCTAAAAGATTGGCCTTTGCCTCCCATGCAAGAGTGTTAGTAGAGTCAATCTTTGTTGCAAGAGAGTAGTAGTCAAGAGCTTCTTCTTGCTTTCCAAGCCTTTCAAGCAATACCGCCCTGCTAAAAATTGCAGAGTAATCAAGGGGGTCAAACTCCATCGATTTGTCGTAACATTCAATAGCCTCTTCATACCTGCCAAGAGACCTCAAAGCTATCGCCTTAAACTCCCATGCAAAGGCATTGTCTGGGTCAATTTCAATCGCCTTGTTAAAAGAGTCAATCGCTTCTTCTAAATCATCTGTTCCCTCGTAGAGAAGTACATAACCCTTTAACCATAATAGAAATGAGTCGCCCTTGCTTTTCTTTAAGAGCTTCTCAATCCTCTCTTTCGCCTCTTGAATCTTTAGTTCATCAAGGAGAGAAAATATCTTCTCATATTTTGTCTTTATCTTTTCTAAGTCAGGTGTATCTGCCATCTGATCTCCACTTGGAAACTATTGAGTGACATACCTAGGGTTCCTAACTATTTAAAATTATTCGAAATTATTCAAGTAAAGTGCAGAACAAGTGCGATAATTATCATTATCATAAGGATTACAAGACATGTTAAAATCAATGGATCGGTGAAGACCTTTTCTTTGGGCTTTCTTTCTATAAGCACAGGCTCTCTTGGGACAAGCCTCTCCCTTCTGTAAAATAGTTCTTTTTCATCCATAACTAACACTTTTGGGTCGTGATTTTGCTTTGTTCTTATTAATCATCTTTATGCCCCTATAAATAAATCCTACCATCAGGACAAATGCTGCAATGTCATCGCCCCAACCTGCGACAGGGATGAAGTCAGGCAGGAGGTCAATAGGGGATGCGATATATAGTCCAAGTATCGATGCCATGACCCAGTTAAATAATCGCTCCCTAAAGACATAAACTATAACCGCCAAGACTATAAAAAACACGAGGATGGCAATAAGAACTGTGTAGTACCACTCCATTGTACTAGGGTATATAACTCCCTTAATAAATATATTTAGGATCTAAAAGGAAAATTAGTTTTCTTCTAGATCTTCAGGAGCCTCTTCTTCCTCATCGTCATCGTAGAAATCTATAAATCCGACATCCTCGATAGTTTCGTTTATCGCTTCAAGATTTTTGTTAATCGCCTTCATTTCCTTTAAAATTTCGGTCATAAACTTTAACAACATATATTCTGTCTCTTCCTTCATTAAAATTACCTCCAATATCTAATGATAGGCATTGGCCATTTATAAGGTAACTTACATATATAAAAAATTATGCAAAAGAGATCTAGAAGCTTTTGTCACACTTCTTGCAGTGCCAGTTGAACTTTGGCCCTAGAGTTATACTTTGACCAAATATGAGATTTCCCTTTTCATATTCTTGGTAATCTTTTGAAGTCGGGTAGCCGTAAAAAATAGGTATTACTCTGTTGGAGTTACAGTAGGCGCATAGGGGGACTTCTTTTTCAGCCATTTTTATCAAATCCTGTTAAATTTGATTATGGCTTTACCTATATTTAGGAATATGTAAAAAAATAAGTAAAACGTGGAAAAGAAACTTGGCAAATAAGGATTAAAATTATATACGTTCTTTTCTAAAAATAAAACATGGATATTAAGATATTTGGCGGAAAGAACGAGATTGGCGGAAACAAGATACTTTTGGAGCACAAAGGCACTAGAATTTTCCTGGACTTTGGGATGAGCTTTGGCGAGAGTGGGAAGTATTTTTCTGAGTTTATCCAGCCTAGAAAGTGTGGGTGCCTCACAGATTTTTTTGAGTTTGGCCTCCTCCCCGAGATAAAAGGGATCTACAGGGAAGACTACCTAAAGCACATGGAGTTGCCCCCTGAAAAGAGAGAAGTCGATGCAGTGCTTTTGAGCCATGCCCATGCAGACCATGCCCAGTACATACATTTCTTAAGAAAAGAAATACCAATATTTTGCACAAGGGAATCTAAACTGATCCTTGAAGCGCTTGAAACTACAGGCGCATCGGGATTTTCAGACCTTGTGACGTATCTAGAGTCCTTTGAATTCTATGAGAATAAAAGCGGAGGCCTTAGCAGGGTCGATAGAAAAAAGCAAAATTTTGTCCACAATAGAGAGTATGTTCTGATGAAGCCATATGAACGATACAGGATTGGATCTCTAGAAGTTGAGATGCTACCTGTTGACCATTCCCTCCCCGGGGCATGCGGTTTCATAATCTATTCTGATGAAGGTAATTTAGTTTATACCGGCGACATAAGATTCCACGGGTATGTGGAAGAGCAGAGCAAGGAGTTTGTTTCAAGGGCAAAGGCAGAAAGCCCAAGATGGATGATCTCAGAAGGTACAAGGATTAATAGCGATAGGATAGACAGTGAGGAAGGTGTAAAAAAAGACATATCTGCTGCAATCTCAGATGCGAAGGGTCTTGTCTTGATAGAGCATCCTATAAGGGACCTTTACCGTGCAAAGAGCATCTTCGATTCAACAAGAGAAAATGGAAGAGAGTTTGTCGTTGGCCTAAAGCTTGCCTACCTGATTAATCTGATGGGGGAGCTAAGCCCTTTCAGCCTTAGCGATGTTAAGGTACTTGTTCCGAGGAAAAAGTGGGGACTAATTACAAAGGACAATTTTAACTGGGGGCAAGTTGAGCAGGACTATGACAAGTGGGAAAGGGATTTTTTAGATCTTGAAAACTCAGTCACTTTCAAAGATCTAAAGAATAATGAGGATAGCTTTGTACTATCAATGAATCTATGGTCAATGGGGCAGCTGATTGATATAAGGCCAAAAAATGCGCTCTGGATAAAGTCAAGCTGTGAGCCCTTTAATGATGACATGGAGCTAGATGAGCAGAGAAAACAGAACTGGTTAAAGCACTTCAATATTTCCCAAGTTTCTGCACACGCCTCAGGTCATGCGTCTGGACCAGAGATAAGGGACATGATAAAGAGGATCGCTCCAGAAAATCTAATCCCTGTCCACACCGAGCATCCAAAGCTTTTCAAGAAAAGCTGAAATTCATGATAATCTATACGATAGGCCACAGCAACAGGAAGATAACAGATTTTATTTCTATATTGAAGAGGTTTGATGTGGAAGTCTTGATAGATATAAGGACATTTCCTTTCAGTAAATATGTCCCGGACTATAACAAAGAAAATATTTCTAGAAAGCTAATTGATAACGGCATAGAATATGCCTATAAAGGGGATAAACTTGGAGGGATGCCCGCCGAAGGATTTAGTCAGTATAGAATATCAGAAAGATACAGTCAAGCTTTGCATGAACTTTTGGGAGAGATTATCTCTAATAAAAAGACAGTTGCACTTATGTGCGCTGAAAAGGATTATAATAACTGCCACAGGAGATTTGTGTCAGAGGATTTAGAGAAAATAATCCTAGAAAATAATTATGATATAGGGATAGAGCACATAGTTGATGAAAGGAGTATCGATAAGACCTTGGATCAGTTTATGGATTAGAATAAAATGCTGGAAGTACCTACCACAATTTAGAAGTTAATTAATTATTTTTCTTTTAGCATTATTATTAATTCATTTTTAGGTATATCATTCCAGATGGATATTTTAGTTATTATATCGTTTAGGGTTCCCTTTGCTATTTCTTCATGATTTGGAACTGTTATTTTATGAATCCCTTTTTCGCTTACTTTTTTTAATCTAATATGGCTACCTTTTTGGCGAACGACTTCATATCCAAGATTATTTAGTAATCTTATAAGGGACTTTGAATTAACAACCGGCTGTTTTTACACCAGTTGCCACCTCTAATTCTGAGATAGATAGAACTCTTACTTCTTCTCCTTTTTCAATTTCTTCTTCAAAGTGTAATTCACATGCTTCTTTAAGATTATTCATTAATTCGTCAAGAGTTTTTCCTTGTGTGAAAATATCCTCCCCTATACCACGTGCACACCAATAATCTTCATCGTAGTAAATCTCAAATTTTGCGAGTATCATATTATCTAATATTAAAGTTACTTTTGACAATTTAAATCTTTTCAAATAATTAAAAGTTGAATTAACAGTAAATACGGCTATCTATACAATAATTAACTAATTAGACCTATTCCATTATGAAAACATCTTCTATCTTATCTTTTTTCAGAGCTTTAGTGATCTTATATGCAAGTTCCAGGGAAGGATTGTACCTCCCCTGCTCTAAAGAATTTATGGTCTGCCTTGTGACCTCTACCATAGCTGCAAGGTCTTCTTGGGTAACCTTCTGTTCTTTTCTGTACTCTCTTATCCTTGTTTTCATATAGTCCTCATTATCAATTAATACTTCCTTTCTAAGACCTTGTATGCTATGACATAGAAGACTAGTATTGCGCACACCATGTAGCTTATGAATAGAGAGTATCTCATCGTAATCGGCTGTATCCCATCAAGGATTATTATGACAAAAGCAACGAAGATAAAGAACATAAAGGTCATTGTCCCGGCCTTATACCTTAACATCTCTATCCTTTCATCGATTATCTTTTCTCTCTTCTTAAAGTAACTTATTGATGTCACGAGTATCATGACAAACCCGATGTAGATGAGGTAGTTCCCCACAGTCGACTGACCAAAGAACTCATTTGAGCCAATGTTATAGAGATTTAATGTGATACCAAGGACCATCAAAATGGCTATGAATATGACTCTGTAAATCATACCTTTCTTAGTAACAACTTTTTTGCTTGTCATTTTTTCTTACCCCTAGTTTTCCCTCTCTAGTTTATAGTTTGTAACAGACTTTATTATAACACCAACTGCCAAAGCCCCAGCTAAAAATGGATTGACATAGATCCTATTGTTCATGACATTGTACATAATCTCTACGAAAATACCAAGAGTGATGACTACCATCATGCCCCATGCTGCATTTCTTTCTGCTATTGCCTCATGTATCCTCTCCCTTTCATCCTTCTTTAGTTTCCACATAACGTCAAAGACATCGACTAAAAGGAAGAGCATCCATATGCCTGTTACCACTAGCTTTGTTTCTACAGAATCACCCGCAATCTGTAGCAGGACTATAAGAGCGATAAACATGGCTGCAAGGTAGACTGCCCCCTGCCATGTCCTTATGCCAAGTCCCCATCCGCCGTACTTTCTTCTTGTAAACCATTCAGGTTTTGCTATTATCATTTCAAATACCTCCGCAATGTAAAAAATATATTACATTTTATTTATAAAGGTTTCGATTTTGTCAAAAATATATTACATATTGGGGGTGAAATTATCTAGATAAGATCTAATCCTTTTTAACATTAATTTTGAAAATAGATACATAAACTATTTATATTAAATTGAATAGTAAGTTCATATGTCAATAATTGTTCATGCAAAAGTAGAAAAAGGGGTACTAAAACCGCTTGAAGATATCTCTAAACTAGGGATTGAAGACGGGGAAGTTATTTTAGAGATTAAAAACCCTTCTTATAAAACAAAAAATAAGGAACTTTTTAGACAAACTATAAATGCCTCCAATAAAATTATTGACGAAGTCGTAGATCTAGACATAGATCTTTTGGTGGATTAATGTTTCAAAGATTAGAAAATTTTACTTCTGGAGAAATTTTTATTGATTCAAATATTTTTATTTATTCAAACTCCCACTCTCACCCACTAAAGGAAAACTCTAAAAATTTTCTTTTTAAACTTATGAAAATGGAGATAAACGGAATAATAAACGGAATAGTATTGGATGAAATCTATCACAAGATACTTATTATGGAAATATCAGAAAAGTACGATATACCCCCTCTCGATGTTCCAAGTTACATAAAAAATAATTCTGGCGTCTTACAAGAAATGGATACACCTAGAAAAACAATTGAAGATATCATGGCTTTTAATAATTTGAAAATAGCAAATATTTCTCCTGAAACACTACAGATTGCATTGTCTTTTTCTTCTAAACTATTATTTTCTGACGCAATACATGCAGCCACTTGTAAGGAATACAAAATTACAAATATTGCAACTAACGATAAAGATTTTGAAAAGCTAACTTCCTTTAAAATATGGAAACCATAAATACTTTTTGATATAAAGGCCCAGATATAAACCGGGGAGTTTATGAGATGATAGTCATCTGGGCCTTGTATCAGAGAATGTGTGTCCATTTTAATGATTGATCCGAGGGAATTTGTATTTCTTCTGTTATGCCTTTCAGTCTCTGGAGCATCATTAGAAAGATGCCTTTCTCAATCGCCCTTGCTATCTGACCCTCACAGAATCCATCTGCACTTAAAACAAAGGAGAAGATATTCCTGATATCGAGGATGCTTAGGTCAGGTGAATCCACCTCTCCCTTGATAAGGCCAAAATACTTCCTGACGCATTTGTGGTCATACGGAGCTATCAGGAACTTGTGGTCTTCAAGGCACTTTATGAACTCACTAACCTTTTCAGAATAGATATAGTAAGGAAGGCGAGTCACACCAGAACTAACTTCCTTTATAGGCACATACTCAAAGAACCTATTTTTACTGTCCTCAAAATACGGAAGGTATTCTATAATCCTTTTGAGCTGCTCCATCGTTGGGAGTACCGATTCATCAGCCATTTGAATCATTTAAAATTTGAGAGAATAGTATATAATATTTTGCTTTGGATAATAACTGGAGGGAATATAGAAAAATATATTTTAAATAGATTAAATTCACTTTACTGAAAAATACCCAAAGTATCCCCTGTTTCCAAACTCAGAAAACGAGAACTTCAGTATCGAGTCTGGGGAATCTTCAATGTCAGGCGGTAGAGGGTGCGGTATCAAATACCCTAAAGCGTGGCTTATCAGAAGGAAGTGGACTTCATTCACATAAAAACTGATCTTATCTTCATCGAATGTTTCCCTGTCCATTGCAATTTCCTTTATCACAAAGCCCTCTTCTGTCTTTTCATAATCTGTGACGTATCTTAGCTCCCCCGTCCAGCTCCTGACAAAGTACATCTGATTTTCAAACTTATAGATGTTCCACTTCTCTTCCATCATCTCAGACCTGAATAGAATGCCTTCGGGGAGATCAACATCTGGGAAAGGAAAGTCAACGTTGCACTTTATCCTGACGCCATCCTGAAAATTGTTCTGTATATACTGCCTGCCATCAGAGGACTGCATTTCGATGTACTTCTCTAAGACCTTCTTGTCTAGGGTATTGGAGATCATGTGGAGCGCGTACTCCCTGCAGTCAAAAAGCCTAGCTTCAAAGGGCGTTTCATCTGGAGCTAGCCATCTAGGTTCAAAGTGTGGCGCTTCTGGATCACCAAAGGTGACAGTGTCCCCCGGCTTTGTATTCTCAAGTTTTTCCGCTTCTTTTTTTGAAGGTATCCTATAAAATGTATCTTCTTCCATCTTTATCTTCCTTTATCGAAAAAAGAGTTTAGCCTATTTAAAGTGTTGCAGGGTTTTAGATTATGCCTCTCTTAATAAGTTCAAAGAAGCAGTCCTTGCAGATCTTTACATCATACAAGGCATCATGCTTTTCTTCAAAAGGAGTGCTGAAAAGCGTGTAGTAAAGCTCAAATAAACTCGGCCACTTGAAATCGTATGGGCCGCCCGGTATCTGGCAGTACTCCGTTGTCCCCTGCATCGTGCAGAACCTATTGAGGTATGTCAGTCTATTTTGAATCCCTTTTCTAACAAACTCTGCCCCTATGACGTTAAAGTCAAACTCTAGATTGTGGGCGACTAGATGGGTTGATCTATCTATCGCTTCAGAGAATCTACTAAGAACATGCCCTAGATCTTTTCCCATTGAAACTGCCTTCTCATTTGATATCCCGTGGATATTCTGGGCATCAAAAGGGATTACAAAACCTTCAGGTTTTATTATATACTCTTCCTCTGATAGCACATTACCGTTCTGGTCGCATAGTATCCAGGCTATCTGGACAAGCCTTGGCCAGTTTGTGGTGTCTGTATATGGGGCGTATCTCCTTCTTGGAAGGCCGCTTGTTTCAGTGTCAATGAAAAGGTAGCGCATATCTGAGTCGGAGAAGACCCTGTTGCAGCTGGAGCAGTATATACTTTCATAGTTATTGATTGCCCCGCAGTGCATACAGATTTTTTCCATTTGAGCCACCGTACTAATAGCAAGTTGTAATCCCTACTATTTAAATTTATAGAAAGACTGGTCTTAATTTTCAGGGCCTATGTAAAAATTAAAAATAATTTATTTTTTCTGCCCAAATCCAACTATGTCCATGTATTTCTTCATTGGATATGGCCTTGGGAAAATATTGCACTCAAGCCTATCAGGATCTCCATCAACTGCAATATTCAGGGTCCCTGCATTCCTAACATAGTAAACATACTCTGTAACTTTGTATGTTTTCTCCCCAATCACTTCTTCAAAACATACTGGTCCAGAGATCAACACCATTTGAGATGTCCCCGTGTTTGTTATCTCAAAGGTTCTGCATTCTGTATCTTCGTAATAGATCCATGCCGTTAATGTGTCCCCCGCTTTCCCATAACAAGTAATCTCCTCGGCCATTACAGAAACTATTCCAAATGAGCTCCCTAGTAGCAACAATCCCATTAATATAGAAAATATTTTCTTCACAATAATCACCGTTATGACTGATAAAGAATAAATAACTGCTACTTTTAACCTTTTAGTTTTTCATTTACTGATAAAATTTGCCCTTTTTTTGTACCCCTTTCTTTCTCATGGAGTTTCCAAACCGGTTACCAGAATACTGTTTGGTACTAAATCTTTAGATTAAAAATCTATCAATAACAATTTCTTAATTATACTTAATATATATAATATTTTTTTTAAATCATTAATCAAAAATATTGAATATTTGTTAAATTATTAAAATTCGAAACACTTAAATATCTTAATATTCAATAGTATGTGGTGAGAAAATGGCTGAATTAATAAAAGGGATTCTAGTCCCTGTGGATGGATCCAAAGCTTCAGAAAAAGCAATAGAATATGCCGCATGGGTGGCAGGTAAGACTGGAGCAAGCATCATGCTGCTCCATGTAATTGATGCAGATAAAATGAAATTATCATTTGAAGCTATGGATAAATACCTCCCAGAGTGGGAAGATAAGATCAAAGGAACAGATGACATAAAGAGATATTCTCCATTCTTTGAAGAGCAACTAAGTTGCATGATGGAGGACCCAGTATGCAAGAGAGGCAAGAAGATGCTCGATGAGATGGCAAAGTATGCAGAAAAACAGGGAGTAAAAGTAAAGAAAATGATGAAACTCGGAAGAGTTGTCGACACTATTATCCAAACTGCAGAAGATGAAAAGTGCTGCAATCACATAATCGTAGGTAAAACTGGGCTTACAGGATTAAAGAGACTTACAATGGGTCATGTTGCAGAAGACGTGGCAAAGTATGCTCCATGCAAGGTGACTGTAGTTCCTTAAAAAAATATATTTTTTTATTTTTTACTTCAAAGAAAAAATCTCAGAGTCATATAGGGCCCATTTCTGCTGTTCCATCCTAGAGAGAGAACATCATTGTTTCTTAAAATGTGCCGTGAGACCCTGATATAATTTCCCCTATCAAAGACCCAAAGACCATTGATACTGTTATTGTCATAGATAGCATAAGCCTGATTTTCCTTTCTTATAACGGCATGCACTTCATCTACATAGGCGTTAATATCGTCAATTTTTATTTCACAAATTCTGTCCCTGCCAATCCTTGTTTCACTCTCAGCTATTGGATACAACTTGTTCACAATACCGTCCTGGTAAATATAGGCCAAAGTTTTTTTTGGTAGTATAGAAAGTATCCCGTCCACATAGACGCTTCTTTTTCTGTAGTCTTCTTCCATTAATGAAGATAGCTGGTGGTAAAGAGTGATCTTATCTGTTTGACTCTTATTTGAAAGCATGAAAACAGCCATCTTTGCAAGGCTGTATACGTCTGTAAAGTAACCTGACTGGCCAGTTATTAGCTCGGGAGGCGAGAAGTCCCCGCTATGGATCCCTGTATTGTCCTCCACATGGATATCCCTTGCAGTCTCAAAATCAACTAGTACGGCCCTTTTTGTATGTTTTTCTATAATGACATTTGAAGGTTTGATATCCCTGTGTATGAATCCTTGTTGGTGTAGATACTTTATTGAACTGTGAAGCTGGAGCAACTGTGCGTAACTTTCATCTAAAGGCACAGAACGATTCTTATAGGCCTCCAAAGCGTTTTCCCCATCTACATATTCCAAAACTAAATAAGGGAAACTATTTGAAAAATCAATAACCCTTACTATATTCGGATGATCAAGGCCCACCAGTATATTATATTCTTTTTCAAATCGTGCGAATGCTGTCTTTTCCTGACCGACTACTGGAATTTTAATGATTACATACCGTCCCGTAGGCATATACTCGCCCAAAAAGACAGAAGATACCTCATTTTTTGATAACAAAGTCAAGAGCCTATACTTGTTGTCAATGGCACTCATTAGACAAAAATTCAAAAAAGCTCTATTAAAGTGTTTTGGAGCAATCGAAGATTTTCCATATATTTATATATTTTGAAATTATGTCCTTGTTAGGTCCCATGGTGCAGTTAACATGCCCTTACTGTAATTCTGAGATTGACGAGAATATGTCAACATGCCCTAAATGTAACTCCAAGCTCAAAACTATATGTCCAAACTGTAAAAAAATAATCAACACCAACTGGAGGGAGTGCCCTAACTGCGGGCAAGCCGTTACCGATGGGTCAGTAGCTCGCCCAGCGCCCAGTGATATACCTGTGGAAACTAAGACACAGATCTATTCAGATAACGTCCCCATAGAAACAAAAACCCAGATCTATAGCAATGCCCCCCCTACTGTGGCTCAACAGAATCCAGAGTTTAATGGTGGAAATATTGGGCATACCTCAAATGAAATATTTAAGTCCTATAAGAAGCCCTATTCTAAGAAATTTTTAGCATCTATATTCGCCGTTTTATTGTTATCATCAATTATTGTGATTGTTTTGGGATTAATGCATAACGTCAACAGGTATTATGAGGAGGGCGTTTCATACTACAACGAAAAAAATTATGACGAGGCGATAACAAACTTTGAGAAAGTTGTAATGATTAATCCAAACAATCAAAATGCTAGGGAATACCTTGCATATTCCTGGTATGGCAAAGGGATAGAATTCAATAAGCAGAGCAAGTACTCCGAAGCCATAATCTGCTACGACAAGGCAATTGAGGTAGACCCAAACTACGCAAATGCATGGAATGACAAAGGGGTAGCTCTAAAGAATCAGGGCAAATACGATGAGGCGATAGCCTGCTACGATAGGGCAATTGAAATTAATCCAGACTACAAGCAGGCGTGGAACAATAAGGGGATTGTCTATTTTAACATGGGAAACTATTCTGATGCTATAATCTGCTATGATAGGGCGATAGCCATTGATCCAAACTATACAGAGGCTATCAGGAACAGGGACAATGCACTTTTGAGGCTATGAAACCTCAATTTGGCCATATTTTTCAATTTTCCATATACTTATATAGGCCAAAAATAGATTATTTTTATAAAGGTCCCACCCAATCCCAGTAGGCGCGTTAGCCGTTCGGATTGGATTTTACGGCTAAATAACATAGAAATGTTAATATAATAAAAAATCAGCCGTTATATGTACTAAATAGAGAGGTGGTAAGTAATGAGTCAAGCAAGAGGAGGATTTTATAGAGTACCAATAGTTGTCACTCTAGTTTCCTCGCTATCAATTTTATTAGGATTTATTTTGGTGCTGGCATCAATCTATTCCTCAGTTATTTTTTACGAGCCCGTGATGATACTGCCCGCAATATTTGGGGTTTTTTTCGTAATCATAGGGTACTTCGTATACAAGGGAAGAAATTGGGCAAGGTTTGGGATTATAATACTCCTAGCAGCACTTTCAGTCATATCCCTACTCGCAACTACAGTTCCAGAGCTGGGAGAGATACTTGGGAAGATTAAGTATATAGGAAGCCTTCTCTTGCTTCCTTTACCTATATTGGGGGTATCTTTAGTTGTTATACTCCTACTGGTCTTGCACAAACAGACCGCCCAGTACTTCAAGTACATCGAGGACGTTGGCACAATTAGCTTCAGATTGGACAAGAAAAGGCCAGCTGAAACTGCGCCGGAGCAGACACTGTTCAGCAAGCCACCGACAACAGGCGGGGTAAGGATAAACCCAACTTTAGCCCAGCCTTATAGAAGGCCCGGGGATTCCTACGGCGACACGATACTTCAAGATAGCCTAAGAAGGCCAGGGGCAGTACCTCAGGACGATAAAACTGTTGTAGGCAGGAAGGTAGAGATAGCGGCAAACCCATCTTATATCCTGTACCACCCACAGGAAACTATTAGGGTAGTAAACGAGATCCACAGGATCTTTGGCAGGGAGGACTTTGAGAGGTTTGTCACACCCCTAGAGGCCCAGTCAATTTCTAGAAAAACTAGCGGTGGGCACTTCAGGATAACTATGGCCTTAAACGAGCAGACCGAGCAGGTAAGGTACTACCTAGAGGACCTTGAAAGCAGCAACGGCACAAAGGTGAATGGCGTTGATGTTAGAAAGGGAGAGAAGGTCCTTCTAAAGCACTCAGACATCATAACAGTAGGAAAATCGATGAAGATAGAGTTCAAAGCTCTATAAATTTATTTTTTAATATTTTTTATATAAGAAGGGCATATAAGGGCCTTGGCTAGCGTTGTACCCAAAGCATATCTGGTCCCCATCGTCTAGCCTTCTAGGAACATTCTTTTCAAGCTGTGTCCACTGATTATTCTTAAAGATGAATATGCCGTTTCCAGTGTTTACATCGGAACTAAACCATTCATACCCTATTATTTCTAGCTGCAGATACCCTGAAGACGGCGGCCCCCTAGATATATAGAAAACAGGTCCTGGCTCCATTATTTCGATGTTGGCAAGTCCAGTTCCGCCCTGTGTCCTATCCCTTGCAATTGTATACCTGTCCATTACTAGAGGTATCACCTCACCGCATATAATTATCCTGGGAATTCCGAAATAGTCGCCCTCTATGCTCTTCCCGCTGGTAAGATATTCTAGGATGTCTCTCACAGTTAAGAATCTAAAAGAGGGGTTTACATCGAGGCATTTTTTGATGACATCAGAGATCTTTTTTGGCATTCTGTTGTTTATTGAGATCGGGTCTACCGACAGCTGCCCGTTGTTTAGGAGATAGGATTTCGGTTCCTTTCCTGTCATTAGATAGAATATCAATGCGCCTAGAGAGTAGATATCACTTTGAGGAGAAGGTGCACTGCCGTTAAGCTGCTCGGGTGCAGCCCACCCTGGTGTGCCAATGACAAGCTCAGCTTCCTTGTACCCGCTTTTTGCAGCGCCAAAGTCAATTAGTACGGGCTTATTATTATCCATCAGGATATTCTCTGGTTTAATATCCCTGTGTATGATGTTCAATGAGTGAAGGTAACTGATAGCGTTTAAAATTGGGACAATAATCTGCATAGCTTCGTCTTCAGAGGCTGGATAACCCCAGTATACCTCTTTCAATCTCCTACCTTCAATAAAGCGGAGAACTATTATTGGGAATCTTATACCCTGATAGACATAGTTTATGGTGTCAAGGTATTCCACAATGTTTGGATGTTTCAGATTAGATAAAAAATCATTTTCAATCAGTATCTTTTCTATTTTTATATCGTCGTTTTCCCCGTCAAGTTTGGGCAGCTTTAGAACAACAGGGAGTCCACGGGAGCTTTTTGCAAGCCAGACTACGCCCATTCCTCCCTCTTTGAGCTTCCTTGTGACTTTATAGGTCACCCCAGAAATACCTCTTAGCTCCTCCCCACCTTCTAACATCTCTAGAAATCACCTTCTTCTAAACAGTATCAGGGAGATATTGTCCTTGCCGCCCATATCCTTAGCGGCCCTAACGAGCTCGTTTACCTTTCCCTTTATATCCAGCTTTTTGTCAATAATTACTTTTCCTATATAGCAATCGTCCTGCAACATATCTGTAAGGCCGTCAGAACAAATTAGGATCCAATTATTTTTACCGATTTTAAAATCGCCAACGTCCGGGCTTAAAGGATTGGATGTGATGCCCACAGCCTGGGTAATGACATTTGACGGCACATTCTTCCTTGCCTCTTCTTCTGTAACGCCGTTTCTTTCCATGTATATCCCAAGTTCAGAGTGGTCTGTAGTCACCTTGGATATGCTCTCTTCATACCCATCATCAAGATAAGTCATGTAAATCCTGGAATCGCCAACATGGGCATAGTAAACATGGTCCCCGTCCAAGAACACAACTTCAAGTGTTGTCCCCATGTCACACATCTCAGGGTTGCATTTTGACATGTTGAGTATCTCTTCATGGGCGGTGTAGACTATATGCCTTAGGATATCCTTTATGTCGCTACCACTTAGCCTCTGGTATGTAAAAAGCTCCTCCTTTCCATGCTCTAAGACAGTTTGAATAGCAATCTTACTTGCCACTTCCCCGGCGTTGTGGCCGCCCATACCATCCGCAAGGACAAAGAGCCCCTTTGAAGCGTCCCTGTTGAACGTGATCCCAATAGAGTCCTCATTTAACTCTCTCTTTAATCCGACATCTGATTCCGCATAGTACTCTATCTCCTTTGGATGTATGAGGGTCCCAATCTTCCTTGATTCAAGGATTAGAAGTGTCCTCCCTTCCAAGAACTTTGACGCGGCGCTTTTCTTGGCCTTTTGTTTTTTGCCATTTGAAATAATGAAGATGTAAAGGAGGGCAGATACCGCAACTATGGAGGATATCGCCAAAATAAGAATGTAGGTGTATTTCAGCTTGTTTTTGTTGTTTTCTAGCTGGGACACATAAGCTATCTTATTATTGATTGATTCTTTTATAGTGGCTTCCTTGCCCTCTTCAAACTTTAAATCGGGAACAATTCTACCTAGAGCTTCTAATTCAAGCATAATCGGGTCGTAACTATCCACTTTTGTTGACTCTAAATTTTTGACATCAAGAGACGCCATGTAAAAATCATTGAAAAAAGAAGCCCTGTTTTCTACCCAGTTCCCATCTTCTTTGAACAGGGAAAGGTATTGTGGGTCTTCCTGGATAGCGGTATAATCATTTGAAATCTTTTTCAGGTAATCTGGATTTTCCATGCTGTAAGTTGTTATTTCAGGCTCTATGGATCTTAGCTTGTCAATAAACCCCGATAGTTTCCCGTAATCAACCTGTATCTTAGATATTATCTCGTATTCGTAATAGGAAGAGCTGATGTTATTCCGTAAATTTGTCACTTTGCCTTCAAAAGCGTCTAGCTTTGCCATCTCATCTTTTTTTAGAAGTATAACATCAAGCGTGGCAATCATTTCTTCTAAAGAGGTATTTCTCGCCATATCAAGCTCAACAATAAGAGTGCTGTTTGACTCTTTATACTCGCTAGATAAATCCTTTATCTGCTGTGTATAGTAGTCCCTGTACCAAACCTCGTTGATGTCCAAAAGTATCTTCGGGATGTTGGAAAGATTATCCAAGGCATCGTTTAGTTTAGCGTCCCTGATGTTATTTTCAGTAGCTGTGATCGCATTGTTTGAAGATATAATCTCATCTTCATAGCTTTCATAGCCGGTATCCGCCCCCAAAACAATTGAAGAGGATAATAAAAAGATAATAAGAATAGTTAGAAAGGCCCTTCTACTAGATTGATTCAAACTCAATCCCCTCAACAGTAACTCTTAACCTCCCGCCGAGGTCAATAGTATCGCCCTTTTTTATGACAAATGGGCCGCCCCCCCTGATCTCCTTCCCATTTAAGAGGGTCCCGTTTGCGCTCCCGATGTCTTCAATGCAAACTTCTCCACGCTCTTCTGTGAACTTAAAGTGTCTCCTTGATATGTATGATAGGACTGACTCTGGGAAGAATGATCTAAAATCTTCCCTGCCTGAAGGTGATATCGGATTTACCATTACCCTAATCCTGTTCCCGTTTGCACTCAAGACTACAGAATTTCTCTTGAGACTCTCCCCACAAAATGGGCAGAAGAATCTATCGCCTTTTGGGACTTCAGAGACATTGGAGTTGCAGCTTGGGCACTTGACTTTGGGATCATTAAAGCTATCTTTTCCAAACTTCAATTTATCGCCCCCCTTTCCTTTCTCCGCATCTGGGGCAGTGGCTCCAGTAATCCCTTAGAGTATAGCCACATTTTGGACACTCCACGCTCTTCTTCCTCATTGAAAGTAGTATGGCCGCTACAGCAAGTATCAAGACCGCTGCTACCAGAATTATGGAGAATAGATTGGTGCTCTTTGTTTCCTTCTGCCCCAAATAATCCTTTATCCCGGAGTTGTACTCGTCTAGGTATTCTTTTGATGCCTTGTAATTGCCTGCATCCCAGTAGGACAATGCCCCGCTATAGTTCCTTTCTATGTCGTTTAGCATAGCCTCCCCTTCAAAGGTGGGAACCTTCTCCTCCTTGATCTTGTTAAGGAATGAGCTGTAGCTAGACTTGGCATCGTTTATCTCTTTTTCTAAATCTAGAATATTATCATAATTATATACATCGAGCTTGTAATCACTTTGTGACACAATGTAGAGTTTCCCGTTGTCGGTGTAACCGGAAACTTTTGAGTTAGTTGTATTTTGGGTGTTTATGGTGAGCTTGTTATCGCCGCCCTGGATTACGAATATCTTCCCCGTTTCAGTCAGGACAACTGTTTTGTCCTCCAACAGGTAGACATCCTTGACATCGTCATTTTGCTGGCAGCTTTTAATTACCGTACTACCGTCGAAAGAGAACTGATTTTGAAGTGAATTGTTGCTCAATACGTAAAGGCAGCCTTCAATAGAAGAAATTGCGACCCTATCGTTATCGCTTACAAGGAGGCTTGGGTAATCGTCAATTGAGAGTATCTTTGATAGCTTTGGTGAATCTACATAGGATAGGCTGTAGATGGATTTCTCTGAGGCCAGTAGGACATCATCGCCGTAGTGTTGGAAACCCATTATCCTTGTCCCTATATTGTTCACCCATAGTTTTGTTGAGCCAACGCTGTCATAGACTGAAACATTGCCGCTTCCCTCTCCAAAGACAAGCTTGTCGTTTAGAGAGATAAATGATGTTAAAACTGAGCTTGATCTGTTCTGGGCAATTAAATCCCCTGATGGGGAGTAAACATAGCCTATCCACTCCCTTGTGCCAAGGGCTATGTCCTTTATTGTTATTACTGCTAGATATCCCCTATCATCGATTATAACCCTCTGGAGCTCCCCCTCATAAGCTGCAAACTTGTATATAACCCTCTCATCGTGGTTGAACACGTAGAGCTTCTTGTCTTCAGTTCTAATTGATATCATGTTGCCTGAAGATGTGATCTGGGATACCTTTGAGCCCAGCGAGTCCAAGAGGACCGGCTTGTTTGAATTCATATCGGCCCTATAGACATTACCGTTCTGCGTGAAATAAACGACATCGTTATTCATGACGTCTAAATGAATTACTTTATCCTCTGAATTAAATGAAAAGTTGTAAAAATCCCCATTATTGCCAGAAACGGCAGATATACTAATTATTAATATAAGCGTCCCCAGTAAAAATGTTTTTTCTTTCATAAAAATATAGCCTGAATTATTCTATTTAAGACTAATGGTATTTAATTACCAAAAATATATTTAGAAATTAGTTATTTTAGGGCCAAATTTATCTTAAGTTGAAATATAAGAAAAGTTATTAATTAAAAAAAATAAATTTATTCTTTTGGCCATAGACCAAGTATCTTCATGAACTTTTCTATTGGCAGGGATTTTTCACTGTTTCGCATACGACGTCAAGGTAAGCTAAGTAGATATCGTCGTCGTTGCCATTTCTATGATCTTCCCATACGACTTTATTAATTGCATGGGTAAATTATTTAAATTTGACAGCAAATTGATTATTATGGAAAGTAAGCTAGAGAAAATAATAGTAGAAAAACTAAACTCGATAGAAGAAGATCTTACCTATATCAAGCAGCACATGATGGAAAAGGAAGATGCTTTGAGCGAGGAAGAGTTCAACGCTTACATTAGAAGTTTTGACAAGGAAAACCTTGTTTCGTTAAAGGATGCAAAAAAGCAGCTTGGGATATGAATGTCCCGTACTATTCTATTAGAAAAGCATGCACTTAAGTTTCTTGAAAAGTTAGATAAAGATACCGCCTACCGAATAATAGACAAACTTGAGAAGCTTGAAAATGATCCCATGCCTCCTGATGCTAGAAAGCTTGTCAGCTTGAAGCAGAGCGCATACAGGATACGGGTTGGGGATTACCGGATTTTGTATATAATTGAAAAAGACAGTATAGTTGTATTCTCAATAAACAGGAGAAGCGTAGTCTATAAAAGATGAATGCCCTCTTCAACAAAAGCGCCCTTAATAAATGTTTTGAGGTGGAATTCAATTGCAGATTTAACATCTGCTAGAGCTTCTTCGTAAGTATTCCCTTCACCGACTACTGCACCCTTTAGGCCAATAGGATAAGCAACATATCCGTCAACATGTTTCTCAACTATAATTTTTACCTGTTTCATTCAATCAAATCCTACAAATTGACTTATTAAGTAGATGCTTCAAAGTTAAAATATCTTCCTGTTTTAATAATCTATTTTTAGGGCCAAATAATTAAAAATAGTCATGTCAGCTCTAAATATTGATCTCGATCATTTTAGAAATAATTGATTCTATCTCTTTGGCCTTATCTATATTTATTAGGCCAATACTTTTTAACATCAGAGATTTGTTAATAGTAAATATCTTGAAAGGCAAAATTTCACTTTTCTTGACTAAGTAACCTTCTTCCAGATCTTTATCTTCAAGAATCATACCATCTTCAAAATTCCTTATTTTGCTTGTGATAGGAATGGCAATAACAGTAGTATGACTTAGATTATATTTTTCATTAGAAATGATAATGCAAGGCCTCTTCTTAAACTCTTTTTTATCGTCAAATGGAAATAGTCCCAATACTATTTCTCTCTGCCTAAAGATTGTCCCAGAGGTCATCTTCTTCATTGTCCCATATTTCTTTTAGTTCAGGATCAAGGGCAAAGATATTGTTTGATTTCAATGCGTCTATCATTATGTCCTCTAGTTTGTTTATCCGTACTTCTAGTTTGTGCAGTTTTTTATCAAAAATCTCTTCAACTTGCAAGAATCTCACCCATTTAACAATTATACTATATTCGTATATATAAAACTTTATTGATTTTTAAGAGCAGTTGAAGCACATTTTATATGGACAAAGAGAATATAATCTATTTTTAGGGCCACTTATTTTAAGTCAGGGCCTCTTTATTATCTTAAATCTCTTTTATTAGGGCTAATTCTATTAAAAATTTTCGATTATTTTTTAATAGAATTAGTTTCTATTAAAGAAAAAGGCCTTTTCTTTTAATAGAAGTTGGGAATATTAACGGATCCGTTAATATGAATGCCCCTCATTAAAGTTTTACCGATTAAGATGGGAAACTAAAAGATATGATCGGTCAAAAAATAGTAAGATGAGGTGATCTATAATAATAAAATTAAAAAATAAAATTAATTTTTTCCTGTTTCTATCTGGCTGTTTACTATCTCGTCAAACTCTTCTTGGGCAAGGTACTGCGGGATGTAGCTGTAGCCCCTGGATTTCATGTTGGACACAAATGACCTCAAGTGGTTCCTTGAGCCCTTCATTAGATTTTCGTATACCGTCTTTATGTCAGCTTTGTCTGTATGTGAAATTGCTTCTTTCAAATCGATTATGTCCACCTCTTCAACAGTTGCGCCGACTACCAAAGCATCTTCCAAGGAGTTGCTTCCCTTTTCTATTAGTGAGTCATAGAGGGCCTGAAGGTCATTGTTTGTAAACTTTCCAACCTCATTTACAGATGGATCGTTTAGGCCATACCTATCAATTAGAAACTTTACAGAATCAGTGTGTGTCTGCTCTGAGTTTGATATATTGCTGAATATGGGGACATTCCATTTTTCATAGAGCTTAATGTATACGTCCCTTGCAAGCTTTTCCTCTTCCCTCATGTAGAGCAGGTCTTCTTTTTCAGCATCTGTTAAGGTCAAACTCTGTGTAGTTGGGATACTCTGTTCCAGATTTTCTGTATTAATCGAGGTGTAGCCTTCTTGGGTGACAGTTGCTATCTCTGAAGGTTTACCCATCGATAAAAAATAGTAGCTTCCTATGAGCACTAAAATTAATACTATAACTATGGCTATGTAGTAATTACTCTTTTTCATTTGACCGCCTTATTTGTATTATTTTTTATATTATTTAAGTGTGTCTTACTAATTATAAGAAAGCTAAACTTTATTAGATAATATATATTCATAAATCCTGTGATTATATGAAAAGAGCAGATACCAATTATATTGTCGATGTCTTGATGACATTGTCCTTAATAATCGTAGGGATAACGGGCGTAATCCTATTCTTCTTTTTTGAAAGTGGTGTTAGGCAGGGCGGATACCAGACCTTCTTTGGAGTAACAAAGAACTCCTGGAACTTCTTCCACGAGTACATTGGCCTTCTTATGGTAATCTTGATGGTACTCCACTTCCTCTTGCACTGGAACTGGATGGTCTGCATGACTAAGAAGTTCTTCTCAAAAAAGCCTACAAAGTGCGAGATAGAGTAGACCTCATTATCTTAATTAAATTATTTTTTTAACTTTTAGTAGATAATCTGCACTAACTATTTATATGATAAATTCCATTATTATGTTGGAATGAGAAAGTTAACTAATCAAGAAATTGGAAAGATTGGGCTCTATGAGTTCCAGGGCTATATTGGTGCCATGACCTCGCCAACATTCGGCGGCTGGAAGGGAACTGATAGGTTAATTGAGCTATTGGATATCAAAGAGATGGGGAAACCAAGGATATTGGAGGTCGGCTGCTCCACAGGTTACATAACTAGATATGTGGCCCAAAAATTTGACTGTGAGATAGTTGGGGTGGACCTATCAGAGATACTTATAGAGCTCGCAAGAGATGAATCAGAAAAATTAAATCTGGCTAATGTTAGTTTTGAGAGGGCAAGTGCAGAGAGCCTTCCATTTGTCGATAGTTCCTTTGACATAGTCTATGGGGAGGCAATAACAGCCTTGGTCAGCGACCCTGTAATGGTCTTAGAGGAGTATAGGAGAGTTTTAAAGAAAGGCGGAAAAGTTGCCACACTTGACCTATTCATGAAGGAGTCTTTAGACCCAGAATTTTATCAAGAGATGAAGAATATCATGATAATGTCCAATATTATTGGGCCAGAAACTGATATCAGGACCCTTAAAGAGTGGGAGAATATCTTCAAGGAAGCCGGATTTAATAATATAAAGATAGATGACTACTATGAAGATATTTTTGTAAGAGACTATTCATTTGCTGAGAAGATAATGATATCGATTAGAGTGCTTTACCATATGGCGATAAATAGGGATCTTAGGCGGAAGATGCGCCCGATGCTAAAGTTTGTGAAGAGGTTCCAGGATGAGCTTAAAGGAGATTCATTTGGGTATTTTATATTTACTGGGGCGAAGTGAGGATCATTTGTTAGATACTATCTTTTCCCTATTTTTTTAATGTTCTTAAATATAGGAAAAATGTCTCCCAATAACTCTTTTATAGCTCTAGCGCTTATCTTAAGTCATGGTATATTCTAAGCTTAATATCAGGCTTGTGTCGATAGGGAATTTAGATGAAGAGTTCTTGCGTAGCTTCAAGGAGGAATTCCAAAAACTAGTATATGATGCAGTTGGAATTGAAGCAAAATGTTTTTTCAGTTTACCTTCTCAAAGTAAAGACTCAGAGGAGAGGATATTTAATTACAATATCCCGAGCACTGCCTATAATCCCAGAGTGGGCAAATACAGTACCAATGCTCTTTTCCTTTTCGGCAGGCAAAGAATGGAAGATACAAGTAAAATAGTCAAATCACCTAACTTTCTTAAAATAATAATGCTCACAGATTTCGACATTTACAGGGAGGGCCACGATGGGATTCTATTCGGCGAAGCTGAGAAGGGTGGCGACATTGGAATAGTTTCAACAGCTAACTTAAAGGACAGCCGTAAAGACACTTCTCTAAAAAAGGACGAGACAATAAAGGAAGCGTTGCATGTTTTTGGATACCTGTTTGGGCTTGAAGCATGTAACACTCCAGGATGTGCTATGAACATTGCTAAAGATGTAAAGGATATCGATAATAGGAATAAGGCCTACTGCAAGGACTGTTTGGAGAAGTTATTTTTCTAATTTAATAATGTCATGTGATTTTATGTCACTAACTAAACTAGTTGAGGATCAAAGAGAGGAAGTAAAGCTAGCAATTAAGAACTGGGAAGAAGGGTCAAAACTTGTAGCCGAAGGAAAGTTCCCTGAAGCTATTGAGCTAATGGAAAATGCACTAAAAGTTTTGACTGAATCTGGGTACAGGGATGATGCGACTGGCCTTATAAATCAGCTCGGCATTGCATACATGCTTTTCCCAATAAAAGATAATTCTACATCCACTCTACTAAAATCAATTGAATATCTGGATGAAGCTGTATCTAGAAACCCAGTTGAAGATTACCCTGAATATAATGCCATGTCTTACTACAATCTTGGAAATGCTTACCTGAATCTAAGCCAATTTGTCGATAGAGAAAAGAACCTAAATAGAGCGATAGGCTGCTTCAAAAGAGCTCTAGGTGTTTGGGCTTCTGACGCTTTTCATTTGGAGCCTTAACTTATCTATGCGGGTCATCATCCTCTGCTTCTATCTCTTCTCTTGACTTTCCTTCGTAGTTAAGGCCATTCATATCAAAACCGTCAGGGCCGTACTTTGTCCCTGTGAATATGTTGACACCTTCCCTATCAAAGCCAAGTCTATCAAATTTCCCAATATCAAACCCGTCTTGGTCGTATCCTTCTGAATTGTAAGGCAACAGTGTTTTCATGTGCAAGCCTTCTTTATCAAACCCCATTTTATCATATTTGGTATTTGTGTCTCTGTGGATGCCCTCCATGTCAAAGCCTTTTTTATCAAAGCCTTTTCTGTCATAACCTTTCTTATCATACCCAAACAAATCAAAACATGCGCCTGTATCTATGTGGATTCCCTTTCTGTCAAACCCTTCTAGATCATACCCTTCTTTATTGTATCTGGTATTGGTGCCTTTGTGAATCCCTTTTCTGTTAAAGCCATTAGGATCATAGCCATCTATGTCATAGCCTAGCTTATTGTACTTTGTCTTTGTGTCCCTGTTAATACCTTCCTTGCTCCACCCAAAGAAGTCGTACCCATCCGGATCGTAGCGAGTTCCAGTATCTCTGTGGATCTCATGAAAAATAAATCCATATTCGTCACAAAAATCTATGTCAAGGCCAAAACTGTCAAATCTCGTCCCTGTGTGAAAGTTAATGCCCTCCTTGTCAAAGCCCCTCTTGTCGTGGCCGTCTTTGTCAAATTTAGTTCTGGTGTACTTGTGTATCCCTTCTTTATTCCACCCAGAAAAGTCAAAACCATCTGTATCGTACTCAGTACCTGTGTCCTTGTGTTTTAGGAAGGCATTAAACCCTCTTTCATCATAGCCATCTATGTCGTGGCCTGAAGGATTAAATCTAGTCCCGGTATCCTTATGGATGCCATTTTTATTAAAGCCGTGCTTGTCATACTCATAGGGCATATTGGTCACTTTAACTAGTTTTGACTAAGAGATACCTGAACTTGCCGTTCTTTTGATTAGGTATATCTGAGTAGTCATTCCATTTTAATTTGTACTTGCCATTCAAAGAGATATCTTCATCCCTATTATTTTTAGTACCTTCAGAAGCATTCAAGTGCCACTTCAGGGTTCCAGTTAACTCCTTCCCATCGTGGATCCTAAAATTATCATCATTAGTGTTGTAATTTGATAAATCCCAGTACAGATGATCGTTAGTTAAAAATATGACGTATTTAGTAAAATTATCTTTATTACTCTTTATTGATTCGAGTTTTTTAATATCCTTACAAAAATCATACCTTGCTATATCCTGCGCATGTTGGCTGTTTAAAATGAATTTTTCACCGTTTTCTTCGTATAGAATTTGTCTCTTTTTGTATTTTAATTCAATAGCGAACTCTTCTTGTTTATCAATTATCCAAAGATCTATATGTTGATTATCTTCCTCTCCCCATGGATTGTATTCTACCCTTATATTTAATTTAGGATAAATCTTAGAGATTTTCATAGCAAGAGCATGTTGGAAATCAGCTTCTGAGTGAAATATTCGGCGCTCTTTACTTAACTCTGACATTATACCTTCAAGAGAAAACATATTACCACCTATTTTTCGACCAATAAAATTTTGTTAATCTATATTTAAGGTTTTGGTAATCGTTTTCCAAAATAGAATTAGAGAGATTTACAAGTAATAGAGAAATGAGTAAATTAATTTCTAAATTTCTATCTTTCCATATCTTTTACACTAATATTTTTACTTAATAAATACTTGATGAAGTCCCCGAATTTTTCTGACTGACCAATATTCCCGATCCATGAACCAAAATACCATGCACCTTGATTGTAATGAATTGGATTTATTTCGTTAGTGTTTAATCTTTCAGCAATTGAGGCAGATAGGGATAATTTTGTGTTATCTGGAAGTCCATTTAAGTTTTTTAATTGCTTTTTTTCTTTCTCTGTTAAAATACCTATACTATTGGATACCTTTACAACCCAAGTATCCAAAGGAAAAACAAATGCATATTCGTCAGATTTTAGATATTCATCTTCTAAATTATATATATAAACTATATCTCTTAGAATAAAAGAAGCTATTTTATGGCCTATTGAGATTATACTATCCAATTCACTATATACTTTCTTTATTTCACCTGATTTAATATTTTCAATTATATACCCCATAATATTATAATCTTCACAGTTACTTTGAATAAAATTGATTAAATCTACGACCATATAGCGATCTCTTTGCTTATTAACTCCCTCGTTTTTTAATTTATTTAGTAAATCTTTATATTCGGGGTCCAGTAGTTTATAACGTTCTTTCTCTTTTAAAGAATTTGAATATATCCTTTTTTTTATCTTTTTTGTCTTCCAATTATAATTATTTAATACAGTTTCGGCTTTTTTTCTAAAATTATATGAAGTTTTATCAGATCTCCCTTGATAAAAAATATATTTAAACATAAATAAGATAGCTTGAGTGTTATCCTTGAGAATCTTTTCTTTATTTCCAAACAAGTCTTCTTTTTTTATCAAAAATTCATCTTTGTAGCCTATATTATACTCTGATATTAATTTTGCAATATTAAAATTAGATTCTTCAATAATAATACCCCTCCAATAGTTAATTCTATTATACGTATTATGTTTTTATTATATTTCTTTTCGGTTAATATTGGACACTTAGTTTAATATCTTATAATTAATTATTTCTTTATGTTATTATCCTTTTGATTTCAAAGAAATCGAATTTCTGAATATCTTTTTAGGCTTATATTTTAGTATCTCTTGCTTTGATAGTAACAAAAATGATTTCCTTTCATCATTGTAAGCGTTTGACGGTTTCCCAAGAATTGAACGCTCTTCGAGCACATCTAATAAAGAGCTATCTTTAGCTTTTTTCTTATTATCTCCAAAGAACTCTATGTATAGTCTTTCTAACTCCCCAGAAAGAGATTCCCCAACAGTAAGTAACAAATTCCATTTATTTAATGCAAGTAGATCCTCTCTTGGCTCATTGTCTAAAATCACATTATCATAAACTGGAACATTGCTTTGATTTAGTATTATCTCCATTACTATTTTTGTATACTCTTTATCAAACCCAGGCATTTCTTCTTTGAATTCCTCAGCAGGAGTTTTAAATTCTGTTTCTTGGGCAGGGGCCCCTTTTTGGAGTCCAATTGTATCTTCCGCATACTTCTCAAAATTTAGAATCCTGGAAGATATTACAAAAGGCTGGTCAGGTGCAGACCAAAAGTAAGCGTTTCCCTTTATTGGTTCATTAAGAATCAATGATAGAATGTCATCAGAGAAATTTGAATTGACTTTTTGTAATTCTTTTAGATCACTAGCACTAATCAAATGAAACGCAAAAAAATTGTCCCCTTGACTTAATAATTTAGATGAAATTGCTCCAGGTTGCTGTGTGACTAAGATAGAGCCTAGTTCATATTTTCTCCCCTCTTTTGTCCACGATACAAAAGGAGAACTTTCACTTGCATATTTAGATAGAACTGACTGGGCCTCTTCAATAACTGCAATTGTAGGGATCAACATATCGCTTGATCCTGTTATGAAATTGTCTATGTTATGTTTTAAGATAAGATCTAGTATCAATCCAGATATCCATTCTCCATGTTTTGAAGATAATTGAGAAATATCTATTATGACTATCCTTTCTTTTTTAAGTTGGTATTTTATCTGTTCAATTAGTTGTGATTTACTATCATGTAGAGTTTTTACTATTGGAACAATATTATTTTTAACAGCACTAATTATGGCAGCGTCACTTGTATTCTTAAGATGGAGGATTTCCTCTATTTCAGAATCTTCAGCCCTATACCCATCCTTTTCTAAAAGCTGTAATAGCTTATTCCAGTTTTCAGGGCTAGCCCCTCTAACTCTATTTGCAAAGACTGTGTCCTGTTTTTCCGGGCTGACACACATACTTACTACACTTGAAGGGTGAAGATCGGCTAAATTAATCTTTACTCTTCCACCAATCCATTTTTTATATTCAGTGTTTTTGAGATCCCTATTGGTAAATACTAAAATTTTTTCTCTTAGAAATGGGATATCAAGTAGTCCAGGCCTCCCCTTTTTATCCCTAAATCCATATTCGCCTTCAGGATCAAATATTATCATTCCAACAGGCTGATTATTTTCATATAATCTAGTTATTAGTAACTTGATTAGATTTGATTTACCATATCCTGCACGTGCAAAAACATAAGTTCTTTTTCCAACTAATTGAGCAATATCAAATTTTATTGGCATTTGAGGTGACTGCATCAAACCATCATATACAATATCTCCAAATGACATGTATCCAATTAAAGCAGGAGAGGTTCCTTTTACCCCAATTTCGCAAATATACTGCATTACTTCTTCAGTTGGAACTCCAACCCAAGCTCCAAGATGAGGAAGTTTTCTTATGCTTGGTGAATATTCAAATTTGTCATGTTTTCTAGAAATTATGCCCAATAATCTAATGCTGACATTGTATCTTAGCTTTGATTCTTTTAGGTCTTCAGGTATCTCTCTTTCCATTCTGCCCATTTGTGCAAGGTAATCATCACCTTGCATTGAAGACATTATTCCTACTGGGTAAAATTTTGTTATTCTACCCAATAGTGCTGTTTCTCGATCTAAAGATACTAAAAGAAAGGTGCCAATTATTGGATGATTTTGGACATTGTAAGGTGTAACTATATCTGCCTTGAATTCTAATCCAGATTCTGTAAATCCTCTAAAAATCCTATCTTTCGCTTGATGATTCTATTCATAGTTTCCTCCGCCCCTAGACAAAGTTTTCCCTAATGTAATGTATGCCAATATTTTTTCTATTTTCTTTCCATCATACTCTTCTAAAACTGCTTTAATTAGATAATCGTATAACATTTCCATTTCTAATCCTCCAAGCATAGCATTTTCATGTGCTTTGATTAATGGGTAAGGGTAGCCAATTAATGGGAAAGAAGTTTTTGCAGTTTCAGCTGCATATTCAAGTACTTCTTTTCTTTTTCCCATAAGCCACGGAGGTATATCTACTGGGAACACTACCCCATCAGGTTTAGGGCTAAATTTTACTAGATGCATTTTTCCAAATATTCTTTTGTTTGAAACCCAGTTGTTATACCATGGATAGCTTGACTTTTCTATCTCAAGAGGGACCTCACAAAAACAGGGATAATCATTCATAAAAGTTTCTTCAATATTAAGGGCCAGGGATAAATAATTCAGAACTTTTGAGTGTTTGGCAACTCCAATCAACATTGAATTATTTTCTTTATGGGCCTGTTCAAAAGAATCAGCTAGCCTTGACACTGTATTCGGTTTGAATTTAGCCGTTCTCAATAGGCCATCTCGCATCAAAAGAACTTTTGAAGGGCCAGGATTCCAAGCCATTTCAAGTAAAACTGCCCATTCAAGGATTTCTCTAAAAACTCCCACATACTGTGCCACTTTAGACTCTTCTACATCTTTGTCATCCTTATTTGGCAGCATATAAGATACATCGTCATAGCTTATTGAAAGTCGATCTAGAAACTTCTTTAGTATTGGAGTTTCATAAAAAAGATTTTTGTATACCTCATAGTCTGCTGAAATAGGTATTATCTTTTGAACGTGCTCTTTGCCTTCAGAATCTACAACTCTTATTATATCAATACTAATTGGCTCAAAATAGAGTTTGTTTTCCCCGCCATCAGTTGCTACAGGAGCAATTGCATGACACTGTCTGTAATTTAATTCATTAATACTAAGATTTCTAACAATAGCCCTGAGCTTTTCTATTTTTGGGAATTCATATTTAGTCGCTTTTTTTATTTCTTTTTTTACATTTTCAAGGTCTATTGTTTCTAAAGACATTGTATGCTCCCGATATATGTAATTTTGAAAACTACAAATACCTATTAGATAGATTTTTCAATAAAAATGAAAAATCTAATATTTGTTAGCATATATCTATTCTTCTTAATTTACTTTATTTACGAAAATAATATATAAATTTATCTATTTTTTTAAAAAACAACAATAATATGATAGTAATTAATTCTATATTTTTAGTCCTACTCGGTTATTTATTCCAAAGTTGAGTATAATCATGATTAATAAATCGTTTTAATTATATTAAATTATTTTATTCCAATAGTTTTTCAACTTCTTCAATTAGATTTCTGTAAGCTTTTTTTAATACTTTGTAGAAAGATTTTCGTAAGCATTAAGATATTTAATAGGGCCTAGAATAGTGCCTTTGTCTCCACGGATAATCGGATCTAGATGTGATTTTAGATCTATTGTATACTTCAATGTCTCTTACCGCCAATTCTATTTGGCCTTTTTTAGAATAACATAAGGCTCTAGCACGGTATGGCTCATACCATTTAGGGTCTAATTCAATCGCTTTGTTGAAATCCTTAAAGGAATTTTCTATATCGCCTCTTAAGTAGAGGATTACCCCTCTGTAATAATACAATTTAGGGGAAGCTCCAGGCAACTCCAAGGCCTTGTTAATATCCTCGTAGGCCTTTTCATATTTTCCAGTATTAAAATAATACATTCCCCTGTAAGAATAGGCTTTGCCTAGTTTGGGGTCTTTTTCTATAGCCAAATCCAAGTATTCATTTATATTCGAATGACCAAATTTTTTTAACAATAACCCCTTTTCTAAATAGGCCTCCCCTAGGTTTGGATCTAAAATAATTGCATTATCGAAATCCTGTAAAGCATAATTGTCTTTATTTAGTTTTTTTAGTGCAATCCCCCTCTTGCAATAGGCTTCGGCACAGTTACGATTAATATTAATGGATTTATTGAGCTTCCTTAAGGCCTCACTATATCTCCTGCTTTCTAACAAGGACTTTCCCTCTTCAAGATATTTCTCATATTCTTTCATGATAATCTCTCTCATTGTTTTTTAGGGATGCGATATGGTTTTAACATTATATTTGGCCGGGCTTCTGCCAATGGGGATGTTGCACCCATTGGCTATGTGATCCATAAGCTCATCAAGCTGCTGGCATAAGTGTTTTCTAGAATCGTACAGCCCATCTTGTATCTTGATGGCGGAATCTGGCCTTGACTTTAAAACATCTATAATAATACTTGAGGATATCACTCTACTGAATATATCGCCTTCTTTCGTAAGGCATACGCATCCAACAACTATAACGCCGTTATTCATAAATTCCTTGAATAGTTTTTCATAATCCATAAATAAACCCCAAATAAAGAGATGCAAAAAATATATTAGAATATTCTTATTTATATTAAATTTTATTTATTTAATATATATAAAAATTTTTTAATATAATCCTGGCCCATATGAGTACGTGATTTGCCATGAGCGCAACAAATTTTAACTACCAAATAAGAAGGCTTGAAGCAGCCTTCAATAGCTCCTCGAAAAAGGAGCTCATGAAACTCTTGGTAGAGCTCTCTGAATCCTACACTGAACTAATTGAGCAGCACTTCCAAAGTGCTTGATCCTAACATCTAACTGGCTCTCTAATAACTACCAAAACTATATATTTGATTTTTTTATTATTTCCAAAAAGAATTTCCCGATGGGCGTAGGTTCTGCGTAATTAATCTTTCTACCATGCTTATCTTGCTTGCTTTTAATTTCAAATATCCCAAGTCTTTTCAGTTTGTTTACTCGACGGGCTTTGCTTCTGTTGTAATAAAGAGTACCCTTAGAAGAAGAATTTTTTATAAGCTGTATGTCTTCGTCTTTTAGATTTTTAAACAAAGTGGGAACTCCGGGGTAGATGGGCCCCTGATTTATTGGCATGTAATAACACTCCAATCCCAAGAACATTGCAGAAACATGTGAGGCTACAGACATTACATTCGTCCCCCCAGTAATGTTGATATAGATCTTTTCATCTTTTTCCTTGCTGTATATGCCTGTAATCGAATCCACTATGGCCTGAAAGTCAAAGGCATCGGTGACTAGTATCTCGATGGGCATTTGTTTTATTTTTTCAAAATCCCGCTTTTTCTCTTCGCTTGTTATTATGTAAAGCTTGTCAATCTTAAAGTATTTTATGGCATCTTCTATAGGGCCCACAGAACCTGATGGCGCTATGTGAACATTCATCATAGGAACCTCAGCATGACTTTTCCTGCCTCTGTTAGCTCTATCCTCCGCTCCTTCGAATCTCTGTTTATTCTGATGAGATTCATTTCTTCAAGAGGCTTGAGATGGACCATTATAGTTTGGACAGGATTCTCTTTCTTATTATGGTAGAACTCATCAGCGAATTTTCTGATGTTAGTTATGCATTCAATATCGTCCTGCTTAAGCTTATTACTAATTGCCATAAGCAGCTCCTTCTGCTTATCTCTTATGATCTCAGGAAAAATAATCCTTGGTATTGGAATCTTTATTAGGTCACTTTGATCTTTATTAGTTTTTGATGGATCAAGTAAGTAGTATACCTCCTCGCAACCTATCATAAAAGCTGCCGAGAGGGCAATTCCTGCCATTAGATTAGTCCCACCTGTTATGTTCATCAGGATATCGGCATCTTTATTTTCCATTCTTATTTTTTTTATTATATCCGAGATTCCAAGGACGCTGTCTTTGTTGAACGGATCAATTATGTGATAAGATATATCGGTACCAAGTAAATCTGAATAGTTCTTTTGTATAGTTATTGCATTCTGTTTGAACTTCTCACTTGTTATAAGTAAAAGCTTATCTATTCTTTCAAACCTACTAAATGATGTCTTTATATGATTTGGATTTTCGCCTAAAAGAGCGATATGTATCTTCATGATTAACGTTTATGACTAAACTATTTAAATAGTTATTATTTATATTAAACAAAATTAATTTAAGATAAGTCGAAAGGTAGATATATTTGATTTAGGAAATATATTTTTAGAAGGATAAAGGTGAACTGATGAGTCTTCTTGGATTTTATCAACGTGATTCTTATTTAAGCTTTGAATGGGATAAAAAAGATTATTCAACAAAGAAAAAAGATATTACTTCTGAATTAGTTAAAATTGAGAATATTATTAAAAAGGATTCTAACAATACTTCTGCATGGTTTTCTAAAGGAGTTTTATTATTTGATATGTTATGGATTGAAGAAGGGTCGTTCATTAGGTATTCTAAAAAAGAGAAATCAATACAAAATGAAATTGATTGGTTTGAATTAACTAAAGAAACTATTAAGTATTTTGATTCAATTTATTGCTTTGACAAAGCATTAGAAAGTGACCCTAATAATTTAGAAGCTGTTTCTTATAAGGCAGGGGCAATAATGTTGAATGGAAATTTAGAAGAAGCAGTGGGAATATTTAGAAATTTAGTAGAAAAGAATCCAAATAATTTTAGTATGTGGAACGATCTTGGTGTTTCGTTATTTGAATTAGGACTAAACCAAATGAAAAAAAATAAGAATATATTAGATAATTATCCATTTTTTGAATCTATCAATTGTTTTAAAAAGTCTATTGAACTTAAATCTGACTATACTTGCGCTTTGTACAACGCAGCAAATTTATATCGTAGTTTAAATAATTATTTTTCTTCATTGATTTACTATAATTTGATTTTAGAAAAAGATAAAGACAAATTTGATACTATTATAAAATTATCTGAATCTTTTATTTTAATGAACTTTTATTCAAAAGCCAAAGAGTTATATAAAAGAGCTTTCGAAATAGATTCAAATTTACTTTTAGTTTATTTTGAAGAAATTCCTCTATTTGTTATGGGGGGCGGCAACGACGAATACGAATTATCTAAGATAGCTTTGGAAATATATCCAGAAAATCTAAGATTTAACGATTGGGTGTTAATGTGTGGCTATGCAAATTGCTTTGCTAAAGAAATTGATTTTCTTATAAATATAGCAAATAATCTAATAACTAATAATTATGGTTATGACCATTACATAATGTCAGAATTTATTGAGGAGTTGATAAAAAAAGAAATGATTCATGAAGCCATGGATATACTTGATAATTTTAATATAGAAAAATACTACTTATCTGGAAAATCTGGATATGCTTTTAATTTATTCTATTTTGGGAATAAAATATCTAGCGGAGGATTTGAAGATTGGACAAAAGAATTCTTTAATAAATGTATATTTATAATGGATAATCTTGCTCCAATCTTAATAGAGAAAAATGATTTATCGACGCTAAAAATGCTATTAAACGATAAAGTGGAGATGCTAATAAGCTTAAAAAAATACGATGAAGCATTAAATGTATTAAAAAGTAATAATAATTATTTTCCTGATGATATTGAATTCATTCATAATTATGAAGCTATATATTATAATAAAGAAGAATTTATTAAAGTAGTTTATTTTTCTGATCGATCTCTTGAAATAGATCCAAATAATAACTATTCTAAAATATTGAAAATAAGTTCTCTATCCAACCTTGGCTTAAAAAACGATGCATTAAATTTAATTAAAGAATTAGCAGGCATTTCAAAATTACCCGATAATTATTATAGATACTTACTTAATATTTCTTTTGAATTAAAAAACTACAATCTTTGTGAAGAAATCTTTAGTAGAGGTTTTGATACTTTAAAGAATGAAGAGCTAAAAACATTTGTAGCCGATTATAACAAAATCCAGAAGTTCATTCATGAAAACGATGAAACAGAAAAAGAAAGATTAAAGAAGGAGTTGGAAGAAGAAATAACAAAATCTAAAATAGAAATTGATTTTAATAAACTAGAAGAAAAAATGGATAAGCAACACAAAGAAGCCATGGAAGCACATGGATTCACTCATAAAAAACTAGACAATCTAAGTTCATTAATGTCTCTATATGGCAAGAAACTAACAAAAATAAAACAGTCTACAGATTCAATTGACGATAAAGTTGAAAAGATCCAAGAACAAACTATACAAGTGAAAGATGTTCTTAAGAAGAAGTATCCCAATGAATTTGAGGAAATAAAAGAGGAATTGAGGAAAAAGTTGGAGATATAAATGTCTAATCCTATGAAAACTGATCTAAAGAAAAAACTTGAGTCTTCGGACAAAGAAGAGATATTGGATTTTCTAGCAACTGCAGAGTTAATTATGAGAAAATTATCTGATGAAGAAAACAATTGTGATTTCATAGCAGATTATTCCGGAATAATAATTCTTTATTGCAAAGCTATCGAAAAGCTTGAATCAAAAAAATATAAAAATAATAAAATTATAGATGAATTAGAGGATTTTTTGAATTTTACAATTGAAAATAGAGACACTAAAATATTACTCTCTGAACCCGATAAAGAATCATGGATTAGTAAAATGGAAGAAGAAACTGTGATTGGAAATAAGAATGCATTTTATGCACCTTTAGTTGCCAAAAAATTAAGCAAGATCTTTAACGAATATAAATTTCAGAGAAGGATTAGTGACTGGGGCTGGGATATGTTCATGTATAACACGTTCCTCTTCTTATATACCCTTAAAGGTAATATGGACGAAACAAAATTTAACATGTTTAAGAAAATATTTCTTTTGTATCATAATGACAGAAATGGTGCAGCCCATACTGAATCAAAAGGCAAAAATGATGCTATGAGAGTTAGAGAGTCTGTTTTGGGGCAGGACGATATAAAAGAATCAATCATTTATAATCTGATTCATAAGATTTGAGTTATGTTGAATGAAATTTATTTAATATAAATCAGAAAGCAGAAATATAGCCAATCAATTTTATTTATATTCAAAGGTGAACCAATGGGTAATAGAAACTATACCGAGTATTTTTACGTTTATCAAGGACGTAATTCCTGTTTATCATTTGAATGGGCTCTAAAAGACGAATGGAAAGATCCAAATTTTGAAATTGAAATATCCAAGTATGAAGATATCATAAAAGTAGATTCAGAAAATTCTTTGGCTTGGCTTAAAAAAGGAGAACTATTACTTAAAAGAAAAATTCTTGGTAGTAATCATATAATACTAGGCCTTCCAGGACCAGACGATTGGCTTGAACTTTCATATGATAATTCTATAAAATGCTTTGATAGGTGTTTGGAGATTGATCCATATAACTTAGAAGCACTGAAGTTTAAAGCTTCTGCACTTTTGTTAAATGGAGAGTATACAGATTCTATAAATTTGTACAGATTATTAGTCGATAAGAATCCTAATGATCCACTCTTTTTGAACGATTTAGGTGTTGCATTAAGTGAGTTTGCCATTTGGAAATCAATTTATTCAAAAAAAGAAGAATACTTAAATGAATTTTTTGAATCAATTAAATGTTTTGAAAAAGCAATATCTTTATCTCCTCATATTATGTATTTTAATAATATTGCCAATATTTACCAATCCCAAGAGAATTATCTTGTGTCCTTAAAATATTATAATTTGGCCCTTGAACTTGATAATCACGATATAACTACTTTATTTAATATTGCCCTAAATTATATTGATTTATGTCAATATGATAAAGCTAAGGAATTTTTCAGAATAACTTTTGAAATTGATCCAGAAGCTACTAGGATTTACTTTGAAAATTACTATGAAAAAGTAACAATAGGTTCGAACGTACATGATCCGACAAAGTTATACAAAGGAATGAAAGTCTTAGAGATCGGAATAGAATTATTTCCTGAAAACCTTAGTATTTATTCTTCATGTCTTGACTTTATAGTAATGCTGAACTGTTACAAAGAATTCCAAGAAAAAATCGATGTAAATTTTGCTTTAACTTGTGTTTGGAAACTTCTTGAAAATGGAAGTACCAATATAGATATGGATGGATTAGATCAATTATTAACCCAGAAAAAAAGATATGAGGAACTACTTAAAATATTGGGGCATATAACTGCAAACGAGTTGTTCTATAATAGTTTCTATTACCCCTTTGATAGTTTAATTAATTTACTTGCAAAAGAAGGCTATGCTAAGGAAATTGAAAATATATATGAAAAACAAATAAATCCTCTAGAAAAAATAATTAAAACTCATCCAAATTCTAAAAAGTCATTGATTATCTCTTTAGTCATACGATTGATAAAGTTAAAGAGTTTTTCTGATGCTGAAAAATATATAGAAAAATTAGGTGAATTGGAAAAAACTAATTCAGATTATATTTTTTATAAAGGATATTATTATTTAAGAAAAGGAGAACTTTCAAAAGCCATTTCTTTTTTTGAGTCGATACCTGCAAATGATAGTTACTATATTATTGCTGTAAGAGGTAAAATTAGTGCATTGATAAAATTAGGATCTAAGGCCGATGCACTGACATTGATATATTCGCTACTATATGAGAAAAAATTAGATTACGATGAACTCGAAGGCCTTCTTAATAGTAGTTTTGAATTAGATGATTATGAACTCATTGATAAAGTAATTAAAAAAGCCGAAAGCAGTCTAAATGAAGAAGATTTCCTTAATATATCCAAATTATACATTAAAATGCAGAAATATAGAAATGAGAAAGATGAAAATGAAAAGCTGAGATTAAAGAAGGAGTTAGAAGATAAGGCCAAAATAGAAGTTTATTTCAAAGAATTAAATAAGAAATTAGACAATTATAATCAAAATAATATTAATGCGCATAGATTTACTCATAGAAGACTAAATGACATAAGTTCTCTAATATCTTCATATGGTGGCACTCTGGCAGAAATAAAAAACTCAGCAAATTCTATCGATGACAAAGTTGAAAAGATCCAAGAGCAAACATTTCAAGTTAAAGAAGTTCTTAAAAAGAAATACCCTAAAGAGTACGACGAGATTAAAGAGGAATTAAGAAAAAAGCTTGAGATTTGAAAATTGTTAAACAAAATTAATTTAAGATAAGTCGAAAAGTAGAAGAATCAGAATATAATCTATAACTACGTGATTAAATGGTCGCTACTGAGAACAATATAGAAAACAAAGAAAATATTATGTTAACGCTAATAGACCGAATAGAAACATTGTATCTTGAAGAAGAATATGTCAAAATCATTGAACTTATAGATTCTATTATAACAATATTCTCTGGTAATGAAACAGTAACAATTTTTTTATTGGATTATAAAATTAAAAGCCTATATAATTCTGAACAATATGAATCTTTAATAAAAATTTTGAATCCTCTGCTCGAATTAAATCCGAATAATATACCTTACTTAGTATATAAAGGCAATGCATTGTTCCATTTAGGCAGATTCAAAGAAGCCTTAAGTATTTTTAATAATGCATTGGATCTCTCACCCGAGGATTTTGAAGTTTTAACGTTTAAAGCTGCTTGCCTGATTAATCTGAATTTGGATGATGAAGCATTACCTTTTTTAGATAAGGCTTTTGAGGTTAATCCAAATTATCTTTACCCCTATGTATTAAAGAGTAGAATCCTTATTAAAAAAGAAAAATTAAAAGACGCTGAAGAAATTATTGAAAATGGTCTTAAAATTAACTCTAAAGAAGTATCACTTATTCAAAGTAAAATAGAAATATTAATCTATAAAGAAGAATATGCTGAAGCGCTGAAGTTCATTGAAAAACTAATGGAACTAGATGATAATAATATACACAATAATCTAGTTAAATCTATTTGTCTGAAAAAATTAGATAGGCTTGGAGAAGCTTTGTCTTCTATAAATATATTTTTAGATTCAATAAAGAATGTTTCTAGTGCTTGGTGGCTAAAAGGAGAAATTCTTCTTAAATTGGAGGATTACGAATACGCATTAGAATGTATTAATAACGCTATAGAAATTGATGGCTCTAATCCGATGTATTTCTATTTTAAATCATTAGCATTGATGTCCTTAGAAAGATTTGAAGAGTCTATGGAAGCACTTGACGAAGTTATAAAAATAAAAGAAGAAGATGTAAGCTACTGGTTCCTGAAATCAGTCCTATTGTCTCAAATAGAAAATAATAAAATGATTATTGAAAAAGAAACAAAAAATATTAATACAGTGTCTAAAAGACTTGAACCTGATACTATAGAAAAATTGGAAGAAGCTCTAACTCTAATCAATAAAGCTTTAAAAGTTAATCCAGATATTTATTTACCTTACAAAATAGGAATTTTGAATTTATTAGGAAGATACAAAGAAATTGAAGAAGTCATTGACGAAGCTATTGAATTAGATGCTTCAAACAAAATCCTAAAACTAATAAAATTACTATCCTTTTTTAATCAAGGTAATTTCAAGTGTCTTAATGTTAAGGGAAGGATGGGATGTTCAAAACGTTACAGTTTGCTTGGGGCTAAGGCCATATAATGCTCAGGCTAAGATTCTTCCAGAACAAACTATTGGGAGAGGACTTAGATTAATGAGCGGGATAACATCTGAATATATACAAACTCTAGAAGTAATGGGCACAAATGAATTTGAAAAATTTGTAAAAGATAATCTAGAGTCGGAAGGGGTCAACATAGATACCGTTCACTCTCCACCACCACAAGGGGTTAACATATCGGTAGAACTGTCACGTCTTAAATATGATATAGAAATACCACAAATTGGTCTTAGATACAAAAGAAATTATAAGAAATTATCTGAGATCAATATTAATTCCATACCAAACATATTTGCTTCTGAGGTTCTAAAAGAAGAGTGGAAATCTACCTTAAGGATGGAATTTGCTACAACTGGATCTCATATCCACAAAGAAGAAATTATTTTCAAAACAGATTATGAAATAAGAGAAAAAATATCTTATATTGTTAATAATATAATGAAAAGGGCGGGACTTACATGTCAATTTAATGAGATATGCCCAATTGTAGAGGATTATGTTTTGAATAAGTGCTTTGATACTCAGATTGATAGCATTGATTCTATTTTAACTAAAAAGGCTTTAAGTAGATCAGATGTATTAGAAGGCATAATATCTATTCTGACTCAATATATCGGTGAATTAACTGCAGAAAAAACAGATACACTTATTCTCCAAAAATCGATTAAACTTTCTGAAACTGAAATCAGCCCATGGAACAGAAAACATGTTAGGCTCGATAAAACTATTTTTAATTACGTAGCAGTTAGAAATAATTTTGAAGCAGAGTTTGCAGAATTTCTTGATAGGCGATTTAATGATATATTTAAATTTGCTTCTCTAGAAACAACTCCTTTTAAGATAGATTATCTAAGCTCAAAAGGAGCCACTAGATTCTATCATCCTGATTTCGTCGCAGTACAAAATTGTAAAGATAATATAAAAAACTGGATAATTGAAACTAAGGGCAGAGAATACGAAGATGTTGATAGAAAAGATGAAGCTATAAAAAAATGGTGCCAAGATGTGTCAGAACAAACAGGTAATTCGTGGAATTACTTGAAAGTTCCACAAGTTAAGTTTGATTATATCAAACACAGAGTCACTAGTTTTGAGGATTTAGCTAGAAGATTGGAAAAAGATTAAAGTGTATATATTATTAGGCCTTAAATCTATGATTTATTTAAAATTATAATCTGCTTATTACGTCATCACTAATTAGGTAAGGTGATTTAGAATTGGGATATACAACTCTGTCTTCATAGTTGTGTTTTCTGTACGCAATTACTAATGATATTAGTTTTCCCCTATCGTGGTTAAAAATACTGTTATCAAGGATTGCAGGAAATGATTCAGAAGTTTCAGGGATTATCCGAACAACTTGTTGTCCTATACATACCTCATCAGATATAACAAAATCTCCAATCACATATGATAAATCCACTATAATTATTATCGGAACATTTTCTGGGAAATGTTTTATTTCGCCGAGAAGTTTATTTTTGATTCTTCCAGCATCCTTTAGTAATCCGCCCACCATTTTTGAAGCAACTCCACCTTTTCCATTAGTAGTTTTGCCAATAATGAAATGTGCTATCCCTTTATCGTTTTTAGTATAATAATAGGTCTCCGCAAAATTAATAGAATCATGATCATTTATTATTGATTTGATTAATTCTATAAAATCATCTATATCTTCATCCACAAAATCTGCTTCAGTGCCAAAACAAATTGCATATGGGTTATTCTCTAATCATTAATTTTATCTTCAATTATGTTTTGGATTCTGCCGATTTCCCTAAAATTTTGATCATCTAATATGGTAATAATTTCGGCAAAATACTCTTTATTTGCAATTGTAAGTTTAATGTCAGGTACTTTTTCTAAGTTTTCTAAGATCGGTTCGTACTCAACTTTAAAATTATTATTTTCTTTGTTATAATAAAAGGATAAAACTTCTATTTCACTTAATATAGAACGGGTCGTATCTTCATCCTCATTTGTTTTAATTTTTTTTATTATACGTTTTATTTTATCTGTTTTATTTTTAATAAGTATAAGCTTTGTAGATATCTTTTCAAGAAAATCTTTGTTATAAAAAGATTTAAAAAAAGGGTGTAATTCTTTGAGATATTTTACCTCAAATTGAGAATCAATCCAATCTGAGCCAAATAATTCTTTTATAATTGGAAATTCCTCTAAATTCTTCTTAATATCTTCAAAGACTTTTTTAGGTACTTCTTGCATACATTTTCTAAAAATATAGTATTTATATAATTTGATTAATATCTAAAATTAGGACATATTTTCCTCCCCATTTCCCCCCTCACAAAGCCTTTTAAACATTTTTTAAGCACTATTAAATACTAAATAGGAGTTATAATCATGAGAGAAAGAATACTTGTCACTTCCGCTCTTCCCTATGCAAATGGCCCCCTCCATGTAGGCCATATAGCAGGGGCTTACCTTCCAGCAGATACCTATGTCAGGTACAATAGGCTAGCTGGCGCGGATATAGTTTATGTAGGTGGAACAGACGAACATGGAACGGCAATAGAGATAAAGGCCCTAAAGGATGGCGTCACGCCAAAGGAACTTGTTGACTTTTACTATGAGGATATGAAGACAGATTTTAAAAATCTAGGCATATCCTATGATAACTTTTCAAGAACTTCACTTCCCGTTCACCATAAGACCTCTCAAGACTTCTTCTTAAAGATCTTGAAGAACGGCCATATTGAGAGAAAGACTGTTGTCCAGGCATTCTGCCCCAAGTGCAACATGTTCTTGGCGGACAGATACGTCGAGGGGACATGCCCGACATGCGGCGCCCCGGACCAAAAGGGAAACCAGTGCGAGGTATGCGGAAAAGTCTTGGAGCCTATCGAGCTAGTCGACCCAAAGTGCATCACCTGTAGCACAACGCCAGAGGTAAAGGAAACGTTCCAGTGGTTTATCAGGCTAAGCGACTTTCAAGACGAGCTTGAAGTCTGGATGAAGTCAAACAAGCACTGGAGGCCTAATGTCGTTAACTTCTGCCTGAACTGGATCAAGGAAGGTCTGCAAGATAGAGCAATCACTCGTGATTTGCAGTGGGGTATTAAGGTCCCACTAGAGGAGGGTAAGGACAAGGTTCTCTATGTCTGGTTTGAAGCTGTAATTGGATACGTCTCATCCACAAAGGAGTGGGCAGAGAGAATGGGAAAACCAGACGCATGGAAGGATTATTGGTTAGATGGGAAAATAGTCCACTTCATAGGTAAGGATAACATTCCGTTCCACGCTATCATGTGGCCAGCATTCTTGCTCGGGTACGGTGAGTACGAAGGCAGGAAATGGAAATTACCATACGATGTCCCGGCAAATGAGTACCTAAATATCGGGGGAAAGAAGACCTCAACATCAAGGAACTGGGCGATATGGCTTGGCGACTTCCTAAAGGACTTCCCGCCTGACTACTTAAGATACTACCTCACAACTGTAGCACCTGAATCAAGGGACTCTGACTTCCTCTGGGAAGATTTCCAGAAGAGGATAAATGACGAGCTAAACGACATAATAGGAAACTTTGTCCACAGGAGTATCACATTTGCCTACAATAACTTTGACGGCAAGATCCCAGAGATGGATGAATCACTCCTAGATGATGACGATAGGGAAGCCATAAAGAACATGGAAGAGATCGGTACAAAGGTCTCTGACCTGATAAAGGTATTCAAGATGAAGGACGCATTGAAAGAGGTCGTCTCATTTGCAAAGAGCTGCAACAGGTACTTTGACAAGAAGGAGCCGTGGAAGCTAGTAAAGACCGATAAAGCAAAAGCAGCAAACACTATCTACATATCACTAGAGCTAGCAAAGACACTCTCAATGGTCTTAAATCCATTTTTGCCTTTCTCAACAGAGAAGATGCTAAAAGAAATAGGCATCAATAAGTTTGTCTGGGATGACAGTGCAAAGCTCCTATTAAAGCAGGGGAAGCCTTTAGAAAAACCGGAGCCTATATTCTCCAAAGTCCCTGACGAGGAGATAAAGCGCCAGATACAAAAGCTTGATAACCCAGCGCCAATGAAGAAGACACTGGTAAAGAAGGAGGAAACACCCATGATACCATTTGATGAGTTTGCAAAACTTGATATAAGGACTGGAAAGATCATCTCAGTCGATGACCACCCGAAGGCTGACAAGCTCTACGTGATGAAGATTGATGTGGGGGAAGAAAGAACAATAGTTGCAGGTATAAAGAGCTACTATAAGAAGGAAGAGCTAGTCGGAAAGAAGATAGTGGCGATATGCAACTTGGAGCCAGCAACAATCCGTGGTGTCAAGAGTGAAGCGATGCTTTTGGCAGCTGACGACGGAAAGCTTGTATCACTTTTAGAAGCAGATAAGGAAATGAAGACCGGTGCAAAGATAAGATAATTTTATTTTTAAATTATTTTAATATTTTTCTAATTCTAGGCAAAACTTTATATAATAATTTGAATTTATATTTAGATAATTATAACGGTGATTTTTCATGAATAAAAGATTAACAGTTATTTTACTAGTTGGTATATTTTTAACGTCTTTTGGAGCGGTTCTTGCCGCAGACGGAGATATAAAGTGGACATATGCTGCAGAAGATTATGTTTATACTTCCTCTGCGATTGGTGCAGACGGTACCATTTATTTCGGGGACTATGACGGATTTATCTATGCATTAACGCCAAGTGGAGCCCTAAAGTGGAAATATGACACAGGCGGAGAATATTTCACCGCTTCCTCTCCTGCAATTGGTATGGATGGCACAATCTATATCGGGCACTATTACAACGGCCTTTATGCAATGAATCCCAACGGAACTGTAAAATGGATATTTGATAATGATGGCAGCATTGGTTACATTTGCTCTTCCCCTGCGATTGGTGCAGATGGCACAATCTATTTTATCAGTCATGACGGCTACCTCTATGCATTAACGCCAAGCGGTACTAAAAAGTGGGATTATGATATTGACAGCACTTCTTATGCACGCTCTTCCCCTGCGATTGGTGCAGATGGCACAATCTATGTGGGGAGCGTTGACTACTACCTCTACGCAATAAATCCAGATGGTTCTGAAAAGTGGACATTTGAGACTGAAGACAGTATTGGCTCGTCCCCTGCAGTTGGTAGGGATGGAACAATCTATGTAGCGGACTGGAGTGGAAACGTTTTTGCAATAAATCCAGATGGTTCTGAAAAATGGAGTTACTCCACAGGTAGCAGTATGGGTCGTGCTTCTCCTACAATAGGGACTGACGGAACAATCTATATAGGCGGGTCTGACGGCTACCTCTATGCAATAACCCCAACAAGCGGGGACTTGAAATGGACATTTGAAACAGGTGGTGCCATTCCGGCATCTGTTGCAATTGGTGCAGATGACACAATATACATTGCAAGCAAAGACAATTACCTTTATGCGATAAGCCCAACAGGAAGTGGCAATCGCACTGACTACAAGTGGAGGACGAACATCCATAATGATGGTAGGTCATCCCCTACAATCGGCTCTGACGGCACGATCTATGTAGGAAGCAGTGACTATAATCTCTATGCATTAAGCGGTAGCCCAGGATGGACCTATGCGGCATACCAACGATCAATGAGTGTTTATGCGGACTCTCCCTGGCCAAAATTCCAGCATAACAACTTAAACCTCGGTAGAGAATTAACTTTACAGCCAAAATCACTTCCCATAGACAGGATTCTTAAGATACTAGAGAAGAACAAAGACAACGAATAAATCTTTTTAAATTCTATTTTCTTAATTATTTTGAAAATCAAAACCCAAAAAGTTAAATAGTATTATTTTCTTTTATTTTTAACATTATAATGGTGTTTATTATGAATAAAATGAAATCTATACTAATAATGTCAATACTTTTAGTAAGTATTTTTATGATATTAAGCCCGGTCTCTGCGGCTACTTTTAATGTCTACCCTAGCGATGATATTGAGGCAATAATTGAAGCTGCATCTACAGGTGATACAATTTATGTCCACGCCGGAACTTATCTTATAGATGATACAATTATTATAAATGCAGATAATATTTCAATAATAGGCGACAGTCCTTTTAATACTATAATTGATGCAACATCTTCTGGCGGAGGCGGCTTCTACTCATTGAAAAAATATATAACTATAAAAAATATTACCGTAAGAAATGCGCCGGGATATGGAATTCTTATGGATCAACAAAATGTTGGTGGAAATTGGGTGGGTGGAGAGTATGCAACTATTGAGAACTGTATCACCCACAACAATGGCTTTGCATATGTAGAAAACGGCATTCTTGTTGCCGATTATGCTACAGTTAAAAATTGCCTTTCATTCAATAATGGATGTGATGGGATTGGAGATAATGGCTACAGCACATTCATCAACTGCACCTCTTTTGGAAACGTCTACGATGGATTCTACAGTGACGATGGCGGAACTAAAGTGATAAACTGCATAGCAGTTGGAAATGGTGACAATGGATTTGATATTGAAAATAATATCTCTTCAGAAGTGATATATTGTAACGCATGGAATAATCTTAACGGTAATTATGATGAAACACCTGCTGGAACTGGATCAATCTCAGTTGACCCAAAGTTTGTCGATGGAATAAATACATTCTATCTTTTGCCAAGCAGCCCATGTGTTGACAAAGGCTCTACATCATCAGCTGCTCTTGGATTATATGAAGGATTCACAACAAGAACAGATGGAATCTGGGATAAAGGCACAATTGATATGGGGTTCCACTACGCTTCGAATAACAGTCCACCACCTTCAGGATTACCAATTTATAGAATCCTTAAAATCTTAAAAGAAAATCAGGAATAATTCTCTTCTTTTTTTAATATATTTCTTCTTACAGATAAATTTAAATATTACTACTCTCTTTTATTCTTAACTTAATAGTGACATTATGAAAAAGATAATGGCTATATTGATAAGCTTGCTGTTTGCAGTCACGACTCTAACTTCTGTTACTGGATTTTGTGAACCCTCTGATAAAGCATGTTACATTTATTGTTTAATATGTAATCCGTCACCCTGTTCTCCATGTGGAAGTTATTGTAATATTTATGGGCCCAGTTTAGTTCACGTAGGTGACATCATTACTGTAGAAATATACGGTTTTGATTGTAATCTACAAAGCAGTGCATTTATTTTCTGCGATAATTTTGAAGTTATATCTTCAGATAAAGGGTCATCAGGGGGTACTGGGTGTGGATGTGGTACAGTTCAAGTCTACAAACTTAGGGCATTGAGCCCTGGTGTTGTCGGTGCAACTTTTACTTGCAACGAGAACAAACTCAATATTACTGTAACCCCAAAGGAATACCCAATGCACCAGTTCATGAAGATCTTAGAAAAGAACAAAGGCAATTAATTTCTTTTATTTTTCTCTTCTTTTTCTCAAATATCTTTTTTATTAATTTTAAGCATTCTTTTTTCTTATATTCTATTTTCCATTGCTAAATTCACAATATCTAGCACAAACTTTAAATATGCTAAATTTTTCTTCATAACAATTAATGGTGACTAATATGAATAAATCTCTAAAAATATTATTTATGATATCTGTTTTGGCATTTGCCACCTTTTCTACTGTCATGGGTACTAAAGTATTGTCAGAAGTTAGGATAACTACAGACACCTATGATCAGATGCAGCCAGCTATATATGGAGATATAATAGTCTGGAGGGACGATAGAAATGGTAACAATGACATTTACGGATATGATCTCAGAACAAATACAGAGTTTGCCATTTGCACAGCAGCACGTGCCCAAGGATGGCCTGCGATATACGGCGACTATGTCGTATGGCGAGACAGAAGGGACGGAACAAACTATGACATCTGGGGGTACAATCTAAGGAACAAAACAGAGTTTGCTATAACTTCAGATTCCTCTGATAAAGAACAGCCGGCGATATACGGCGATATAGTCGTCTGGGTTGATACGAAAAATGGTGGCAACAATGATATATTTGGGTATGATCTAAAGACCCAGCAGATTTTCCCGATATGTACAAACCCAGCCGACCAGTATCAGCCTTCGATATACGGTAATATTGTCGTATGGCGAGACGATAGGAACGGCACAAACGATATTTACGGATATGACCTAAATACAAAATCTGAATTTCTCATATGCCAAGAGGTTCGTGTTCAAGGACAGCCAAAGGTATACGGCGACTATGTCGTATGGCGAGACAGAAGGGACGGAACAAACTATGACATCTGGGGGTATAATCTAAAGACAAAGCAGCAGTTCCCGATAACTGCAGATACATTTGATAAGGATTCACCAGGGATTTACGGCGATATAATTGTATGGGAAGATACCAAAACAGGAAATAACGATATATTTGGATACAATCTTATGACAAACTCCGAGTTTCAGATAACTACCAACACTTCAAGTCAGGAGCAGCCTTCAATATACTGTGGCCGTGTGGTCTACCAGGATTACAGAAACGGTAACTATGACATCTATCTTGCAAACCTTGATGTTGTCTGCACTACACACAAATCCCTACCAATGGATAAGATTCTAAAGATACTCAAGGAAAATAAAGACAACGAATAATTCTCTTTTTTTTATCTATTTTTAATATTCTTTTTTAGTAATTTTCATTTATAATTGGTATATTCTCAAGAAAAAACAAAATCTTTATATATGAAATAAATATTTTTCATATTGACTTAAAGGTGTAATTATGAAAAAATCCTTAATGATATTTTTTATAATGTTTGTGTTGATGTTTTCAATGGCGGCCTCCGTACTAGGGACGAAGGTTCTATCCCAACAGCAGATAACAAATGACCCATCGAATGATAATCAATACCCTGATATCTATGGCGACATAATAGTCTGGGACAATACAGTCATAGATGAGGGGGCGCTCTACAGCATCTACTGTTACAATCTTGGTACCAATCAGCAGTTTGTGATAGCTGAAGATATTGGCGAAAACGGATACCCTGCCATATGGGGGGATTACGTTGTCTGGATGCAGGATGGCAAAATCTCCATTTATAATCTTAAGACAAAACAGGCAACGCTTGTAGGCGGTAACGATGACAAAGCTTACTGGCCTGATATTTATGATGGCACAGTTGTATGGAGTGAGAACGGGGACATACGCTCTTACAATATAAAAACAGGCGTCTTTAGAACGATATCTGATTCAGATATGGCAGACTATCCGGCAATCAATGGAGATATAGTCGTATGGGAAGATGGTGGAGATATCTACGGATTCAATCTAAAGTCAAGTACCACACCTTTTTTGATAAGAGATACGGACGGTGCATACCGCCCGGTAGTATACGGCGACATAGTCGTATGGGAAGAGGGCACCAAAATATGGAAACATAATTTAAAGACAGGAGAGCAAGTTTCTATTTCCTCTGATATGATTACATATGCACAATACCCTGATATTTACGGGGACATAGTCGTCTGGCGGGAAGGCGAATACAGTATATACGGGCACAATCTATTAACTGGGCAAGAGTTTTTGATAAGAGACTCAGCGGATCCTTACAATTTGGAATATCCCGCCATATACTGTGGCAGAGTTGTCTGGCACGAAAATTTTTATCATTCTAGTGAAGACTTATCCAGATACCAGATCTTCCTTGCAAATCTTGATGTGGTATGCGAAACACCAAAGAAGCCACTCCCGATGGACTGGATTATGAAGAAGTTTGGGCTTGGCAAATTCAAGAACAACTAATTTCTTTTATTTTTTCCACTTTTCTCATTATTAACTTTCCACCTTACAGACCAAGCTCTATTTTTAATATTGATTATCAATAACAACCAATAATTTTATATATTCTTGCTTGTCTATTCTAGGGTATCCATAGGTGAAAAAGTATGAAAAAACTAATCTCTATTATATTAGCTATAATGTTTTTAGCATCCATAGGGGCGGCATATGCTGCAGATGGGGATATCATATGGTCTAAGATATACGATAGCAACGATAATGAACCATACGGTGTTGCAGTTGACCGCCAAAACAATGTGATTGTTACAGGAGACGGCGGTACAGTAAAGTATGGTCCAGATGGCAACGAACTATGGGCCCACTCCATTTATGGCAATGATGTCGCAGTTGACTCAAATAACAACATAATATTAACAGACGGCTCAGAGACAATGAAGTACGATCCAAATGGTAATCCTCTATGGGCAAGCGCAATCACTTTTGGTGGTGAAGCTGTCGTAGTTGACTCAAATAACAACATAATAGTAACAGGCAGTTCGGGTACGAGAAAATACGATTCAACTGGAACTCCATTGTGGCCGAGTGCAATTGGAATTAGTGGGGATGACGTTGCATTAGACTCTCACGATAACATAATTGTAATTGGAGATGGAGATAGTTATTTCATAGAAAAGCGTGATCCAAACGGCAATATGCTCTGGGATAAAACTATTGATATTACTTCAGGTTCTGATTATGGGGTGGGTGTTGCTGTAGACTCTCACGATAACATTGTCGTTACCGGTTGGGTTAACGATCCTGATCCTTCAATTAATTATGCATCATGCACAATAAAATTGGCCACTGGCGGGACAGAGATATGGAGGATATATGATAATTCTGGGAGCAGATGGAGCTACAAAGTTGCGATAGATTCTTACGACAATATAGTATTGGCCGGAGGAAAATATGATCCTTCTGGAGAAAAATACCAGTGGTTAACAGTGAAATATGATTCAAATGGTAGAACAATTTGGGAAAGGGATTATGACTTTACTTTGGGTGCCCATGACGATGCTTACGATGTTGCAGTAGACTCACAAAACAATATTGTTGTAACAGGATATGTGTACAATGACACAGAAGAAAACTACTTTACAATTAAGTACCAGGGCGTTCCTCCAAGGAGTAAATCTCTCCCAATAGCACAGATATTGAAGATATTAAAACTCAATAAAGAAAAGTAACTTTTCTTTATTTACTTTCTCTCTTTTTTCCACTAACTTTTTAAGATAATAAACATCTTTTTACTCATGGCAGACCAAATTGGAGAAAAGATTGTTATTACCGTATTATCAGCCGATAGACCCGGCATCGTGGCAGGTGTCACAAGGGTTCTTGCTGACTTAAATGTCAATATTTTAGAGTTAAGCCAGACCGTTCTTGACGGCGTGTTCTCGATGATTGCCATAGCTGATATCAAAACGTCAGGCTATGACTTTAAGAAGATAAAGAAAGACCTTGAAGACGAAGGAACAAAACTTAACATTAATCTTCTCATTCAGAGGAAGGAGATATTTGACAGGATGCACAGGGTTTGAAGTGTATGGTAACGTCAGATGAGATTCTTGAAACAATCAAGATGGTAAAGGTCGAGCAGCTTGACATTAGAACTGTCACGCTAGGAATTAATCTATTGGACTGTGCTAAAAATGATGTTGGCCACACATGCGAAAGGATTACTGATAAGCTTATCGATAAAGCTGGAGATTTTGTCGAAATTGTAAATGGGGTGCAGGAGGACTTTGGCATCCCGATAGTCAATAAGAGGATATCTGTCACACCAATATCATTATTAATTAATGCCCTAGGAATGCCCTCTAAAAAAGCAGCAGTAAAGATCGCTACAACTTTAGACGAGGCTGCTGAAGATCTAGGTATCAATTTTATTGGAGGCTATACAGCTTTAGTGCATCGTTCCGCTTCTTTAGGAGACAACATTCTCATTGAATCAATACCTGAGGCAATGGACGCAACAGAGAGATTATGCACATCAGTTGTCGTTGCTTCAACTCGTGATGGCATCAACATGGACGAGATCCTCAGGATGGGCCGGATAATCAAAAAGACCTCTGAGATTTCTGACACAGGCTGTGCACGATTAGTTGTACTAGCAAACGCACCAGAGGATATACCTTTTATGCCTGGAGCCTATCATGGTATTGGAAACTCTGACGCATCAATCAACGTTGGTATCAGCGGGCCTGGGGTAGTAAGGGCAGCAGTAGAAAAGACCGATGGGAACTTCATGGACCTCTGCGACACAATAAAGCGCGTCTCTTTTAAGATAGTTAGAGCCGGAGAGCTAATTGGAGAAGAGGTTGCAAAGAGAATGAAAGTCGACTTTGGATCTATTGATCTATCTCTCGCACCAACACCAGCAGTAGGGGACAGCGTTGCAAAGATCATTGAGGACATGGGCATAGAGCACTGTGGTGGGCCCGGGACTACATGCGCATTGGCGCTTCTAACTGACGCTGTAAAGAAAGGCGGCATAATGGCAAGCTCACGTATTGGAGGATACAGTGGTGCATTTATTCCAGTATCAGAAGATAGGGGCATGATAGAAGTTGCAAAGGCGGGATACATAAACATTGAAAAGCTTGAAGCAATGACCTCAGTCTGCTCTGTAGGATTAGACATGGTTCCAATTCCAGGAGACACGCCAGCAGAAATTATCGCAGGGATTATAGCAGATCAGATGGCCATAGGAGTTTACAATAATAAAACAGTGGGTGCAAGACTTGTCCCAATCAAAGGAAAGAAGGAAGGGGACTACGTCCACTTCGGAGGGCTACTCGGAGAAGGTGCAGTAATGCCTGTAAAGAAGGTCGACTGCTCTAAATTTGTGAAAAGGGGCGGAAGGATCCCGGCATCAGTCACAAGCTTTAGGAATTAATCTCTTTTCTTATATTTTTACTAACAATATTTATATACAATTATGTCTTATATTGTTAGATGGAAACTGTATCCAACAAAGATAGTATGAGGGAAAAAATTATCCCAATATTAAAAAAACATAATGTAAAGAGGGCATCGCTATTTGGATCTATAGTTAGTGGCAACTATACAGATAAAAGTGATATAGACATTCTAGTTGAATTAGATGACGATCTAAGTCTTTTAGATTTTATAGACATTAAACTCGAGATAGAGGATGCGACAAAGAGAAAAGTTGATCTTGTAGAATATTCCACAATTAAACCTTCTTTGAAGAAATACATCTTAAAAGATCAGGAGGGCCTATTCTGAAAAAAAGCATCGACGTATATCTTGAAGACATAATAGATAGCATCGAATCTATTGAGAAATATACAGAAGGCGTATCTGAAAAAGAATTTTATCAAAATACCATTGTACAAGATGCAGTTATTAGAAGGCTTGAAATAATAGGTGAAGCTGTTAAGAAAATACCTAAAGAGGTTAGGGAAAAATATCCTCAAGTGCCTTGGAGGAGTATTTCTGGACTTAGAGATATATTGATTCATGAGTATTCTGGGGTAAGCATGACTAGAGTTTGGTTAATTATCTCTTCTGATTTAAAAGAATTAAAGGAAAATATTATCAAAATCAAAGAAGGTTGACTGCTCTAAATTTGTGAAAAGGGGCGGAAGGATCCCGGCATCTGTTACAAGCTTTAGGAATTAATTTATATTTTTCTTATCTCAAAAATACTAATTAGTAATAAGTAGATTTAAATAGAACTCTTTTTAACTGAGTAATATGGGCATTATTGTTCATGCAAAAATTAAAGATGGGATTATTAAAACAGATGAGGATCTTTCCAAACTTGGAATCGACGGTGAAAAAGTTATTTTGGAAATAAGAAGATCAAAAATCGATGAAATAGAAAAAAAACTTGTCCAGTCAAAAAAAGAGCTTATTGATGAAAGCATTGAAATGACTGAATACGGTGTAGATGTTGAATAACATTTCTAGCCTCCCAGATGGCTCAAGAATTTTTATAGATTCTAATATGTTTACTTACTTTCTTTTGAAACGTGAAGAGTATTATAACAATGTCAAATTATTTTTTAAAAGGATAGATGAAAAGAAACTTATTGGATTCATTAACTCAATTGTTATTTCTGAAACATATTTCAACTATCTAAGGGTAAAAATAAGTGAAAAATATAATATCTCGATAAAGGATGTTCCTAAACTTATTAAAGATAAACCCGAGATTTTGAGTGAAATTTCAATTGAGGTCGTAGAAGAGATCTTGTCACTTGAGAATATAAAATTCTTAGAATATAGACCAGAAGCAGATATCAAATATTTTATTTCTAAATACTCCCTTCTCCCAAATGATGCTATTAATGTAGCAACTTGCAAATTATATAATATTGAGAATATAGCAACAAATGACAGTGATTTCAATAGAGTGAATTTTTTGAATATCTTTAGGCCTTGAATCCTGATTATTTTTCCACGGCATCTAGCATCAGTTACAAGCTTTAGGAATTAACTTTAAATAGTTTATATTTTAAATATCTGTAATTATAATGGTGATTATCATGAAAAGATCAATTTCTTTATTAATTATTGGGATCTTTGCCATCTCGCTTTTGAGTGGTTGTTTAGAAACATCATATGTTAACATATATCCAGATCATGTTGAAGGGTGTCAGACTAGACCAATTATTTATGAACTTGTCTTAGATCAAAATTGTATGGCCCAATGTGGCTCAACTCAAAATCCAGATTGTGAAACTTCATGCACTATTGCAATAACTAAACAAGTGACTTTACCTTACACCTTCTCTGTTCCAAGGTGCAATCCAAATAACGCTAGGGAGGATTTTAAAAATACATCAACATGCACTGACTACACAGGCTGCACACCTGGGAAGGAATGCAACGGTACGCCATGCTCAAATTTCCTTTTGCCAAGTAACTATAGGTGCCAAGTTGTTGGTGAATCTTATAAACTTGAAATATTCTATTCTGGGACTGTATATGTAAATGGAACGCCCTTTGTAGTACCTGGCAGTTTAACTGTTACATTTTTAGATAGGCCTGAGGAGGGCCCAGATGTCACTCCAAATTCAATTGTGGGCATACCCTCATCTGTAACAATTACAGGTGATGAATTAGGAATTGCCGGTGTAAAGTTTTCAAGTGTATGTTGCTATGAGTGCAGACAAAAATCTATACCTGCAGCAATCCTCTATCCAAATGTTGACATCGAGGCCTTCCAGATAGTTGGCGGAGATACAATTATTCAAGATGGAAAGACCATATCAAGCTTTAACATATCGCCCGGCGCTCAGCAGACAGAGATACAGATTGAGAACAGGGGATTCTTTACTCAAAATGATGTCCGGGTCAGAGTTGATGGACTGCCTCAAGGAATAACTCTTGACCTAGATCCTGGAGTACAGAAGATAAAAGCCCACAAGATCGGAACTTACAAAGCAACATTCACCGTTGATCCAAATGTTCCCTCAGGCAGATACCCAGTTGTAATGACTGCCTTTTCACTGAACGGGACATTTGATAGGATTGTCATTGAGATAGTTGTTCCATAAATTTAATTTTTCTCTTTTTTAGATATTTTCTTTAATCCTTTAATCAGTGATTTTTCAAATAGTAACACTTAAATACTATTGATAATTATTATTGATATCTGATAATGGTGATTATAATGAAAAAATTAACCTCTTTAATAATATCCGGATTGTTATTGCTTTCTATTTTGATTATGGTAAATCCTATTCTTGGAGCAACTCATCATATCTATCCTGGCGATGATATTGAGTCAATAATAGAAGGTGCTGGCGCTGGCGACACGATATACATACATGCTGGTACTTATTATCCTCTTGATAACATTACCATCAATAATGACAATATCACAATTATTGGGGATAGCCCTTTCAATACTATAATTGATGCTTCTTCAGCAGGCAATGGCCTTGAGGGAGGGAATGCAAGATACATAACAATCAAAAACATCACAATTAGGAATGCGCCACAAAATCGTTCTGGATTTGATTTATATGCGGACAATACATTAGAAAACTGCATAGCATATAACAATGGAAATATTGGATTTGATATAGGTGACAGGGGTATGGCAAAGAACTGCTTGGCATATGACAATGGAGGTACCGGATTTAATTCTATTATGGAGGGCACTTTTATTAACTGCACCTCTGCCAAAAACGGCTACGACGGATTCTATGAGCAGGACACTCAAGCCAATTCTATAAACTGTATTGCCTATGGCAACAGTAATTATGGGTTTTCTGAAAGAGTTATAACAGACTACTGTAATGCATTTGATAACACCGTAGGAAACTATGAGGATTCTATGGGGCTAGGCTCAATCTCAAGTGACCCAAAGTTTGTAACTGGAAGGCTTGGAGATTACTACCTTGAATACTCTAGCCCCTGTGTCGATTCTGGCTCTGCCCAGTCAACAGCCCTAGACTTATACAACGGACTTACAACTAGAACGGATGAAAAATGGGACAAAGGCACAGTTGATATGGGATTCCACTACGCATCAAACAGAGGACCCACTGGATCGATACCTATAATGAAGATCCTAGAGATCCTAAAGAAAAACAAAAATTAATTTTTTTCTTCTTTCTATCTTTTCTCGTTATCAAACAATGATTACCGAAAACTTTATATAGTAATGAATACTATTATTGTAAAACATTAATAGTGATAACTATGAAAAAACAAATGGTGTTGTTATTATCTGGACTTATTTTAATTTCATTATTTGCAGGATGCTCTCAAGTAACAATATATGATGACCATCTAGAAGGATTTAAATGGGAATATGTTATTTATGAACCTTATTTTGATGAAGAGGATTATAACTACTGTATTAGCACATCACAATTAATACAGCGAGAAGGGTGCAATGCTTACTGTCAAGATGACTGTGAGGATTGTCAAGATGACTGTGAAGACTGCGAAGAGTGTCTGGAAGAGTGTAGGATGTATGAAAAGTCCCCTTATATAGGTGGAGAATATTGTAGACTTGCAGCCACAATCGCTTCTCCTAAACCGATAACTATTGGGCAATCAATCCCAGTTCCAAGGTGCAGCGTGGCTGGGCCTGCGTCACAACTCTTTTCTGGCTTCATTCAGTGCATAGATGAAAGTAATTGCCCTGCAGAGAGTGATTGTAACTCTGAGATAGCTCTTGGCTGTACAATCCCAAACAATTATGTCTGCCAAATTGCGCGCGAGGAGTATAATCTTAAGCTATATTTTTCGGGCTCAGGAACAATATATGTCAATGGGCTTCCATTTTCAACTCTTATGTCCTCATCAGATTATTTTGGGCAATATATTTGGGTATACTTCCGCGACCAACCAGATAGTCAAATGAATACTATAGTAGGTCTACCCTCAAGCATAACTATAACTGCAGATGGAGATTTCGATCAAGATGGATTTGGGATAGTCTTAGAAAGAAAATGTTGCTATGAGTGCAGACAAAAATCTATGCCTGCAGCTATCCTCTATCCAAAGGTCGATATAGAAGGATTTTCTATAGTAGGCGGATCTACAATAATTAAGGACGGCAAGATTGTATCTGCCTTTAATGCAGCTCCTGGAACTCAGAAGACAACAATCCAGATAGAAAACAGGGGCTTCTTCACACAAGGAAATGCCATGGTAAAATTTGTGGGCCTTCCAGTAGGTGTCACAGTCGATATATCTCCAAATGGCCAGAAGATAAAAGCACATAACATAGCAAACTACGAGGCAACATTTACAGTTGGGCCAAATGTACCCTCTGGTACCTACAAGGTGACTATGTTGGCTCTATCGCCAAATGGGACATTTGACACAATACAGATTGATTTTGCAATACCATAAATTTAATTTTCTTTTCTTATTAGTTTATTTTAATTAATTTTTTAATTATCAAACATTAAAAGCAAATATTTATATAGCCAATTGCCGTAAAAAAATATAGCTTAAAGGTGATAATTATGAAGAAAATATTTGCTATTGTAATAAGTTTGCTCTTTGTAGCAAGTGTGTTTGGAGTAGCACAGACTATGGCCGGAGTAAGTTATTCTTGTGATGACTACTACAGAATTAGTAGAACTTCAGCCCATGTAGGGGATACCTTAACAATATCTTTACTTCTAGAAGCTACGAGTGATGTCAATATTGGCGATAAAACAATCAATAACATTGTAACTGGTATTGTGGCCAATGGTGGACTTCCTTATCAAATAGGGCCTCTCGAGTTGATAAATGTAGAATATTTTGATGAAAATTGGAATCTAATACAATCAGGATTTATTCCAAATCCAACAGATCCAAGAATTAAATGGATAACTTGGACGTTTAGAGGAACCCAACCTGGGACAATTAGTTTTACAAGTGACGAGGAAGACTGTGGAGATACAGTAACAATAACAATAACTCCAAAAGCTTCACCAATGTCTGCATTCATGAAGATACTAGGCTTTGGTAAGAAAAAATAAATCTTTTTTATTCTCTTTTCTATATACTCTTAATTTTAACGTATTTTTACATATTGAATCATATTTATGTCTTAATCTATTTAATAAGTTTTAATTAAATTCTAAAAACTAAAATAAACTATTATGAACAATTAAAAAACAAAATAAACAATAAAGAACGATTAAAAACTATTATGAACTATTATAAAGCTTTAATTTTGAAATAAAGGCACAGAAAGCTTTAAATACTTGAAAAAAAACTATTTTTTGCATGAAAACTACAAATATTGCCTTATTAATAGGAATAGGTCTCCTATTAAGCGTTATAGCTCCGGCACTGGCCGAAAGTACGATTGAAGATATCAGCAATGTAGCATTTGAAGAGGCAGAAGAGATCGAAGATGTAACTTCTGAACCCTCTGTCATCGATGAAAAATTCACTGAAAAAGCAAATGAATTTTACGAGACCATAGAACAAATATTTGTTCTATACGGCGTAACACCAGAAACTGAAGAAGAAGTCGGCGAGGAACCACCGTCTGAAGAACCAACAGGGGAAGAAACTGGCGAAGAGACAACAACTGAAGAAGAAACACCTGAAGAAGGAATGTACACTCTTGGTGAATACGAATTCTACTTTGAAGAAAAGGAAGATGGGTACTACTTCACTGACGTTGATGGAACATCTTACTACATAGACAGTTTTGATCTACCCCAGTCAGTTTACTCTCACTTGAGCCAGATATCAAAGACACTTGACAAGATATCGCTAGCAATAGAAGACGGATACACTGGAAGGGCATTTGGATTGTTGACCTCACTTGAAGCAAGACTTAGGGCAACTGAGAGATACTTGGAAAAGGATGCCACAAGGACACAGCTAAAGGAACAGAATGAGCTTAAGTTACAGGAAAAACTTGAAGAAAGAGAAAGAATCAAAGAAATGATCCAAGACAAGAAGGAAGATAAAACCAATAACTCTAACAACAGTAACAAGAACAATGACGAAAAAGGCAACAGCTCTAAGAGTAACTCAAGCAATGCAGGCGGAAATGGCAATGGAAACAGTGGCGGCAATGGCGGTGGCGGAGGCAAGAAATAAGGAGGATTAAATGAAAAAACTCTTTATTTTTCTTATTATTTTATTTCTTTTTACTTCAACTTATATTGCAGCAGCACCAAACAATCAAGGGCAACAAAATCAAAATGGACCTGATTCTAATACGACACCCAAAAATATTACAAATGCTAGCAATAAAGATATCACCCCAACACAAAACGCAAACCAAGTGAATGTTCAGCAGCAAACGTCAAATCAAGGAAACGCTTCGAACATACAGACTCAACAGCAAACTCAAATTAATCAGCAGGAAGGCAACGTTTCAGGAACAACTCAAAATATCCAGAATCAAAACCAAGTAACTTCAAACAAGGAACAACAGGTAAGGGAGATCGTTCAGCAAAAAACTCAAGAAGCAAACTCTACTCAAGGTTACTCTTCTCAAAATCAAGTAATGGCCCAAATTGCAGTTGAGACAATGGGGGCAACTGCTACAATGTTTGGCAAAAACCAGGGAGAAATTTCTAATATCTCAAACGAAATTAAAAATTCTTTGGAGATTACAACTAGGGCAGAAGAACAGATCAGAAGTAGAAGTGGATTTGTCAAATTCTTTGTGGGCGGGGATAGTGAATCTGCAGCCCTTATAGCGCAGGAGACAATAAGGAATGAAGAAAGGATCAGGGAGCTAAATAGACTTATTTTAGAAAGTGACTTTGACCCACAAACAAAAGTTATACTCCAGGAACAGATTCAAAACATAGAACAGGAACAATTGAGGCTTAAAACTTTAGCAGATCAAGAAATAAATAATAAAGGAATTCTAGGATGGCTCTGGAAATAAATTTTAATTTAATTTTCTTTTCTAAACTTATTTTCTTCTTTAATCGATTTTACTTCTCGTCAAATACCGATAAGCTTAAATTCTCATAATTCCAAATATCCTTATTTATGGTGAAAATCTATGGCAGATGAATACGAAGGGAGCGGAAATGTTAATATCAAAAGAGATGCGTTTATACTTGTTTTCATAACTATAACGATTGGAGTTTTACTGGATTATGCAGGACTCAAGCAGAACCAGGTCATAGCCTCCTCAATACTCGCAGCAACTGTTGTTGGCACACTGCTTTTTTGGGGATTTAGAGTTGCCATAGCATTTATGGGGATAATTACTTTGTTATTGACGAAGACGCTTGACATACCCCATTTAATTGAGTTTGCATCACTTGAAGTCATTTTATTCCTTGTCGGTATGATGACGGTCGTTGGGATGCTAAAGGAAGTTGGATTTTTCAGATGGTTGATGATTAAGATAATAAAAATTACAAACTTTGAAGCTCATCTACTCCTCATTGTTTTTTGTATACTCTCAGCATTCCTTGCTATGGCGATAGATGAGGTAACTTCAATTATCTTCATTACTGCAGTGTTATTGGAAATAACAGATTATTTTGATGTCAATCCTGTGCCTTATGTTATTTCGTGTGTTTTGGCAACTAATATAGGGAGCTCAGGGACCGTCTTGGGCAATCCCATTGGGATATTGATAGCAATGAGGGGTGAGCTGTCATTTGAGGACTTTATAGTATGGGCATTTCCCGTGGCAATGGTATCTTTGATAGCTACTATAGGAATCGTCCTCTTCTGGTACAGGAATGATATCTCCCTCTTTAAATCTAAAATAAGATTAAAGATTAGATCAACTGAAAGATTGGCTTTCCAAGACGAGTGGGAGTTTGTCCCTAACAAACGTGATTTTAAAATCGGGGTGGGGATATTTATCTTTACAATTGCAGTTATTGCCATGCACAGAAGATTAGAAACACTATTTGACCTTCCTTACAATACTTTGCTTTTGGTATCTTCATTACTTGGGGCAAGCCTTGTGATGCTCTGGAAGAGGAATAAAGCAAGAGATTATATTGAGAAAGACGTTGACTGGTGGACCCTAGTGTTTTTCATGATGCTTTTTGCAAAGGTTGGTACTTTGAAATTCACGGGGGCAACTGATGTCTTGGCACAGGCTGTGGCGGGAGTTGCAGGGAGCCTTCCCATACTTACAACTATAGTCTTATGGATAGCATCACTTGGCTCAAGTGTTTTGGATAACGTTGTGTTAGTTGCAGCTTTGATCCCAGTTGTAGATAGCTTCAAAGCTCTTGGAATTAATACATTTCCACTTTGGTGGGCTTTGCTGTTTGGTGGATGCTATGGCGGTAACATAACTATGATAGGAAGCACGGCAAACATAGTTGCCTTAGGTATACTTGAAAAAAGGAAGAAATACCGGATGAGTTTTTTGAAATGGCTGTGGATAGGGCTTGCGGTAGGGGGTATATCTACATTGATTGCTAACATAATACTGATATTTTTAATACCATATATGTGACGGTGATAATATGAAGATTTTGATATGTACAGATGGGTCTTTTTATTCAGACACAACTCTGGCTTACAGCGCCCAGCTATTCTGTAGTTCAGGAGATCATGAGATAGTGGTTCTTTATGTCATGCCTCATGTGCATGAAGAGTTTAAGTTCTATGAAAGAAAGTTCGATGAAGAAGTTAGGAAGTTAAAAGAAGTTGAACTCAAAAATGTAGAAACAGTGGAGGAATTAAAGAATCTAAAATCAGTTGATGTCAGTGTAAAGATACTAGAGAATGCATACAAGCTTTTAATGAAGTTTGGATTTGAACCAAAAACTAAGGCAAGAACCGGAACTCCCTCAGAGGAAATCTTGAAAGAGGCAGAGGACGGTAAATATGAGTTGATTGTTATGGGCCAATACGGATTCTCCAGGTCGCATAAGGACGCATTGGGCAAGGTTGCCTCAATAGTTGTCAAGAACTCTAAGATCCCAGTTTTAATTATAAAATAATATTTTTATTTTAACACGTTTCTTGGTATACCTTTGTTACATTACTTTGTATTATTATTAAATTACATAATGCCTTTATAGATACATTTAACTTACACTATAATAATTGTATTACATCTGTTAATTGGTGGCCAGTTTGATAAAAAAAGTCGTAATATTCCTAACTGTAATTATATTTATTTCCTTCTATAATAGTGCACTGGCTGCACCATTTGGAAATGATTTCTTCTATGGTGAAGATGGTGTAGATGCAATGATTGTGCTTGGATCAAATGCATCCTCAAATGAAGTCATCCAAGCATCCAAACTTGCATCGCTTATTGCAAATTACTACACAAAGAGCACTGAAATTGAAAGATCTGAATACTATTCAGCAACAATTGATAATGTGAGCTATGGCGATATAGTTGCCATAGATCCTTTGTACTCATATGTCAATGGATTTCAATTTGCAGATGGCCTTACTTCTCTATGGTATTCAAATAAAGACAGTGAAAATAATAAGTATGACCCAGATTCGTTACATGAAGAAATATTATTGGTGATGGGGGACACTGACACTCCAAAGGATTATTGCATCGACTTCAATTCATCAGGAACTATCTATCGTGTTGTAAATATCCCAAAACAATCCACATCAAGTTTATGGAACTGTGATTTTAACATAGAGATACTATCTTCCTCACAGAAAATCAAGTTCTTTGATGACTACTATTACCTTTTGCGTAACGGTGATTTCAGGGACAGTGAAGGAAATGTTCGTTTGAAATACTTTGTCTACGGAACAAGGCAGATGAGCAATGGTGTTATACTAAAAGTTGGCCAGAGAAAAGATTTTGGATGGTACACTGTAAATCTTCTCGATATTCAGGGTCAGCAGACGGAAGAAACATCTTCTGGGGATAAGTTCAAAGTTCCAAGTTCGGGGACATTTTCAGGCGAATACAAAGTTTTTCTAGAAGTTTCTGACTTTAAGGGAAGAAATGAGCAGTTCGTAATGGTAATGGATGCCAACGGATCATGTTGCAGTTGCAATCCTTCGAAATGCGATCCAAATGGAGGAAATAACTCTTTCTCATTGAACTCTTCTAATAACTATGAAAATGATCCTTACTATATAGTTGAAAAGGAATACATGCTAATTGATGGGGTGGAGGAAGCCGTATGGTCTTTTCCGACATTTTATATTGACGGGATAAAAGTATTTGAAGGTGCAAATGGAGAATACCTTGCAGAGTTTAATGTATACTCTCTAAAGGACTTTGGAGTAATTTATGATACCTCTTGTTGTGAACCTTTCTTGACAAATCCAAATAACTACAGCTTAAGGGTAGTTAATTATGTTGAGAATATTATTGAAAGAGGAGTTGATATCAATTTAGATGGTAATATATCTTCATCAGAGAAAAATATTCCCGTTTATGAATCTCTAACAGAAGAGTGCAACGCTTCAATTAAGTTCCCCCCAATGAATTCTCCAGTATATATAAATCCTGGAAAAGATGGAATATATGGCACGTGCGATGACTTTCTTGATATAAACGCTTCGCACCCAAGATTTAAGAAATGTAATTACGATGGCATTGAAGTTGTTCTCTGCGATAAGATAGATCTTGAATGCTGTGAGCCTATTGTTTTAAAAGGTCCAAATGGATACTTTGACATTAAAATAACAGATCCAAAATATGAAAATATAGATAAAGACGGAGTGAGCCTAGAAGTATCCCAGGATGTTGTTATTAGAACGATTACGTATGATAAAACAATAAAGATTGATCCTTCTGCCATAGTCAAGCTTGATAGGGAAGTCACACAATTGGATAAAATAAAGAAGAATTTTATTTTGATTGGAAATGAAATTGACAATATTTTAATTGATGAACTTTATAATACCGGATTTACAAAGATAAAGTGGAGCACCTCTCATGGGGAATGGGAGTTCATCGAGTTCGGCCTTTATGGGAAGAGAATTGTGATTGTTGGCGGAAAAGATTCAGATTCACTTAATAGAACAATAGATGACTTCATAACCTTTTCAAGGCACTATCTATAATATCTATTCTTCTCCAGAAATCTTTTCATCTTTTATTACTTCATCATATATCTTTTTTTCAATGCCCTCTATCTTATCAAGCTTCTTTCCCCAGGAGTTTAAGAATGATAGATTCCTCGCTCCAAGGTATACAAGGCCTATTGAGGTTGCAATGTTTGAAATCAAAATTATCAGGAATATACTGTGCCTTCCAATACCAAGTGTTGTTGTCAAATCCACAGCATATTTCATAATAAGTTGATCCTCAGTCAGAATTGAAAAAAGTGAGATGGCGTTCCATGTTAGGCCTATCGGGACCAATAGCAGGACTATTATTGTGGCAAGACGTAGTCTCTTTCTTTCTCGCTCCATGTAACTAATGAGGTCATACAAAACGCTAATTGAACTATCCTCCACTAGACTCCCTCCAGCTCTCCATCAATTTTTGAAAACCACCTATACCTCTCGATTCCTTTTTCAGTGATATCATAATAGATCACGGTTCTTTTTCCCCAAGTATCCTCTATTCTTTTGATATAATCTGCGTTCTCCAATGAGTTTAGATATTTCTCGGCCATAGTTGTCTTTAGATTTGCATACTGCATTATGTGGGTCTTTAGGACCTTTCCTTGTGTAGACTTCTTTTTGAGTATACACTCCAATATTTTCAGTATTATCTGATTGCTGTTCCTGTAATTGTTGTTCATGACCTTATCCTTCTCATAAATATAGAGAATAATCAAGGCGGCCTTATATATTTGTAACGGATTTTAAATCCTATATTACTATATAAAAAAGCTTTAAAGGACTAATATACCAAAGTTATATGACTTTGTATCGTTTTTCTGGTGCATAATGTCTTTATATGTAATTTAACGTTTTACGATATAAGGTACATAACGGAGGTATTACATGAAAATTATTCCGATTTTATTTATCACATTAGTCCTAATCTCAACGGCCAGTATGGCCCAAGTTTTTTCTGAAGAAGAAAAAGATATAGAAGCAGAAATCTCTGGTGGATCGACACTTTATGCAGGAACAGAAAACAATCAAATTACTATAAGAATTAATAATAAAATTTCAACTGACTTTTCCAATGTCAAGGCGTATCTAGACCTTTCATATCCTTTCTCAAAATCAAGTGAGAACTCAAACGAGTTTCATATAGGAAATTTAACAGACACCCTTGTTACCGCTTATTTCACAGTCAACGTTGACGGCGGTGCAAAATACGGGACATACACAGTACCGGTAAGGATAGTTACTAATGTAGGCACTTTCATGGATGAAGTTGAAATAAAAGTGGTGGGGCAGACTGTTCTAAAAGTTGATTCTGTCACAATTGACGGTGTGAGCAACGCCACTGTTAACCCTGGGGACATATTTGATCTTGCTATTAATTTGAAGAATTCTGGCGGGAATGATATCAAGAATGCCAAGGTGACACTTAATACCAATAATGACAATATCATCCCTGTTAGCTCTTCACTAAGTGAAACTTTTACCAATATCCGTGCAGGCTCTTATGCAAGGCCAGTTTTCAATATTGCCATAGATAAAAACTTGGCCCCAAGAAATCAAAAGATGAGCCTGACCTTAGAATTTGAAGATGCATTGGGAAATAAATATACGCAGAATGAAGAGATAGGCCTTCTAATAGTTGGTAAACCAAAGCTAGAAATTGGCAGGATCTCCACAAATCCTTCTACCCTCTCTCCAGGCTCAGATTTTGTTTTGACTCTAAAGATTGAAAATATTGGGACGGCCGACGCTGATAACGTTAAGCTTCAATTGGATTCCAAGTTCACTGGAAATCCTCAAGCATTTCTTGGAAAAATAGAGAAAAATGATTATGCAAATGGGGTATTTTACCTTAACACAGCACAAACTATGGGAACGGTTCCTTGCAAATTAATAGTAACTTATATTGATAGTCAGGGCGAGTTCAAATCTGAAAGGGAATTTACCCTATCCATCGGTTCAGGACCTCCAGGGGCTGGAAGTACCTCTTCATCCAGTTCACCACAGACATCTTCTGGATCAAGACAACAGGGCGGTGTTCCATTTGCTAGAACACAATCCTCTCCAACTATACCTATAATTCCAATAGTTTCAGCCATAATTGTTCTAGTAGCTGCAATAGCAGGCGGCTTGATCTATAGAAAGAAAAAGAAATCCAAGAAAGAAGTTGTACCTCCAACTCCAGAAGAGCACTGAAATTGAAGGTGGATTACATGAAAAACGTAATCGAGGCGAGAGGTATTTACAAATCCTATAACTTAGGGAGTACAGAAGTGCCCATACTTAGGGGCATAGATCTCACAGTGGGCTCTGGCGAGATAGTTGCGCTTATGGGGCCATCAGGCTCTGGAAAGAGTACGCTCCTTGGAATACTTGGGGGACTTGATTTACCTACATCAGGAAGCATATTAATCGATGGCATTGATATCACAAGACTCCCTGAAAGTAAACTTGCCGAGATTAGAGGGACAAAAATTGGATTTGTTTTTCAGGCATACAATCTTGTATCGACATTGACTGCTTTAGAAAATATAGCGCTGCCTTCTTATTTTACAAATGGAAAAAAGAAAGATCCGAATGAGCTAATTGAAATTGTTGGTCTGGGCCATAGGAGAAACAACAAACCTACAGAGATGAGCGGCGGTGAACAGCAAAGAGTTGCCATAGCAAGGGCCTTAATCAATAATCCAAAAATACTCTTTGGTGACGAACCTACAGGAAATCTTGATTCTAAGACTGAAGTAAAGGTATTGCACCTATTCGAAAAATTGAGAGAAGAATTTGGAACAACTATTTTTCTTGTGACTCACTCAGATGAAGTTGCTAAAATAGCTGACAGGATAATCTACATCAGGGATGGGAAAATAAGAGAGGTATCCAACCATGGGCCTCATCTCTAGAATTGGCATTTATTTTAAATATGCCTCTAGTTCGCTTCTAAGAAGAAAGCAAAAGACACTCTTCTCTCTATTGGCTATTTCCCTAAGTGTTGCAGCGATTATAGCCATAGGCATTGTAAGCTATTCAGCAGAGTATACCATATCGGGGACGGTCAAGAGTGATCTTGGTGGAGATCTAAGGCTTAATTTGCGAGGAGGAGGGTTTCAAGGGCCTGGAATGGGCACAACAACAACGACTATAGATTTTGATCTAATTGAAGATTTTCTCTCTGGATTAAAAGACGCTGGAACTATAGAAGAATATACCTATACTCTTAATGGTATGGCTGTTACAGATTCAGATGAGCCAACAATGATAAGATTTGTAGCTATTGATCCGGGTGTGTATCCCCTTTATGGTGAGATAATTACTATTGAGCCTAATGTAGGGGACTATAGCCTACTATTTCAGGATACTAATGACATTTTAATAACAGATACACTTTCAGATAATCTAGGTCTTGAAAGTGGCAGTACTATACTAGTAATTATTGATGATCAATTAGTTGAACTAAACATAGCAGGGGTAGTTTCTACAGGCACCGGAGACATTAGTGACTATGCCTACATGGAAATGGCCTCTTTTAAGGAATTGTTCAATTATGATGTTAATGAAAATCCACCAAGTCAAATAGTTATAAGGACTCAAAATGATTATTTAATGGAAGATACAGTTAATCTTATTGAATCTGAGCTAAATGAGAGGGAGAAATATAACATCAGGACGACGACATACATAGAACAGAGCGAAAACACTCTTAGTTCATTAGAAATTGTATTCACTTTTTTTAAGTTATCTGGAATAGTGGCGCTTCTAGTTGGAGGTCTAGGGATCATAACTACAATGTACATTTCCATGAAAGAGAGGAAGAAAGAAATAGGCATAATGAAAGCTATTGGAATAAAGAATATCAATGTGATCTTCTTTTTCATAGTTGAAGCACTTCTTCTCGGATTGATAGGAAGTTCTGCAGGTGTAGTTCTTGGAATCTTACTTTCAAAACAACTTGCAGTTGTAGCCAGCAGTATTTTTAGAACATCCCTTATATGGACAATTAATACTGATACGCTGTTATATGGATTTTTATTGGGCCTCTTTTCTACAATGGTTTTCCAGCTTTTGCCTGCATATATAGGTAGCCGGATTAGACCTATAATAGTATTGAAGGATATGGAAGGTGATGATCCATTTTACAAAGATATTGGATTTTTTATTATTACCATTTTAGCTCTCCTAATCTTTGGAGCCATCATTAATATCAATCTCAACTCATGGTCTTTAGTTCTCATAATCTATGTTATGATTATAATAATGCTAGGATTCACGATATTTTGTAGATATCTTGTCAAGGCAATATCACATATCCCTACTTTTGGATTTCTTTCTATAAAAATGGCCCTTAAAAATCTTGAGAGAAACTGCTGGACAATAGCAACAGCCCTACTAGCAATTTCAATTGGCCTTGGAACGGTAGGTGCGGTCCTAATTGCAGGGGAGAGTGTAAAATCTTCTGTCAGTGAGAGCCTTTCAAACAACTTAAACTATGATATGCAAATCATGTCAATACCTGAATCTACTATAAAACAGGTAGAAGAGAGAATCTTGCTCACCGAGGGCATATCTAATATTTATAGATACTCCATTAGTATTTCCGACTGCTACATAGAAAGTATTAACGGGCGACCGATTAGTAATTATCTTTATCGCATGTCAGATGAAGATCGGGAGTTTGTGGAAGATAGGTACATGGCTGGTGTCTCCATTTCTGGGCAGAATATTGGAAAAGATATTGTTAATCAGCAGATTGTTTCTGGAAGGCTACTTAGTGAAGAAGATATAGGAAGGAACAATATTATAATTACCTCTAGGGGGGCAAACTACTTTGGAATAAAAGTTGGAGATAAGATCCTTTTTAAATATCAAGATTATCCCATTGAGATGACGGTCGTCGGATTGTACACACAGACATCAACTTTTGGACCAGGGGGAGGGGGATCAACAAACCTTGGGCTCATGACTTCATATGAAACAGTTGAAAGAATCAGGAAAACATCCAATAACAAGGATTTTAACATCATTGAATTAAACGGCAGTGAAGTAGCAACGTCATCTGTTACGGTAAATATTGTTGGAAACGGACTTGAAAATGAATATTTTCCAATCTACGAGGATAACTCAGTCATTATCTCTAAAGCCCTATCTAACTTAACCGGGCTTAAAGTTGGGGACACAATATCATTGGAATTAAATGAGCAGACCAAGACATTTGAAGTAAGAGAAATTAGAGAAGGGCCCTTTAATCTTGAGGCAAATATAATAATCCCTTATAGTTCTCTGAAAGATAGTTTCTCTGGAATATATACTTATACACTGGCTATTGATGCAGAAGAAGGGTACGAAGAAATTGCCATGAAAAAACTTAGTTTGATGTTTCCCGACTACAGGATATTTGAGGTATCAAGAATACAGGAAATGGTTACAAGAATAATTGACCAGGTCCTTATACCAATATCTATTATTGCATCGTTTTCTCTATTCGTAGCAGTTATCGTGATTGCAAATATGATGTACATATCAACACTCGACAGGAAAAGAGAATTTGCCATCATGAAGGCAATTGGTGCAAGGAATAGGAGTGTATTAAAGAATATCGCCATAGAAAATATCTCGGCAGGCCTTACAGGAGGATTTACTTCCCTCTTGGTGCTCTATCTCGCATCACAACTAATGTCCATGTTTTTAGGGCTCGATAAATCAATCATAAGCCTTATATTTATGGTAGAATTAATAGGTTTGTCTGTATTGATATCAGTATTTGCATCTATTATACCAGCTTATAATATAGTTAAAATTAGGCCACTAAGTGTTTTAAGGTACGAATAGATATGGAAATAAATAATTCAGGATTAAATGAGATATTGGACACACTCTCTCAATTTAGATTATCAATAAAGAAGCTTGAAGAGCAGGGAGTTGACGTTTCAGCTTTGAAGAGAGAGCTTACTCGGATCTCAGAAAGAATTGAGGATTACAAAAAGGAATGCAATGAGGAAATACTTTCTAAGATTAGAAAAGAGATCTCCACAGACTGCCTTTTCTTAAGAAAGAAGATTATAGACTCTATAAAAATTCAGATTGAGGATATAATAAAAAATGAAATTCACAAGTCTTAGATTTTTTCCTCTTCTATTATCTGTCCTTTCATGACATCTTCAAATGTCTCTTTTTCAAATTCCCTTATATTCTTCAGTTTGTGTTCCCATTGCCTTAGGAACAAGAGGATCTTTACTCCACCGTAGATGATAACTAGCGAGGAGATAAAGTTTAAGATTACAAAGAATGGAGGAGAGCCTCTGGGACCAAAATCAAATACTCTCATTATGCGCATTAGGAACTCAATATGGTACCTCATTGATAGATATGTCCCAATGTTTATTAAAAGTCCAATCTGGACTATTATCAAAGTGAATACTACCGCTAAATATAATTTTTTCTTCTCTTTTTCCATATAGTCGATAAGTCCGTAGAGAAGATTAGTAAAACTTTCTTCCATTCATACTCCTCCAAGCTCTTCATTAATTTTACAAAACCACTTGTACCTTTCAATGCCTTTCTCAGTTGCCCTATAACAGATTACCTTTCTTTTTCCCCAATCTTTTTCCTCTTTTGTTAGATACCCAGCATCTTCCAAGACCTTAAGGTATCTCTCGGCCATTGTTGTCTTCATGTTTGCGTACTGAAGTATGTGGGACTTTAGAACGTCATTGTTACATGAACTTTTCTTCAAGACACATTCCAATATGTTCAGGATTATGACGTTACTTGTTCTATACTCAGTATTCATGGGATTACCTAGAAAGGCTGTAAAATATAACTATAACAACAGTCATTAACATTTGTTTATATATATTATATACCTTTGTTCCTACAAATTTGGCATTTCTCCCATGACAATGTTACAAAATCCCTATATTAGTAAATGATGGTAAAAAATACATTGGCCGGGACGGTGATAGAATGCATGTAAAATATAACTACTTTGGGGATATAATCTATAAGATTAATATTCTCCGAAATTCCTTGGGCATACTAGAATCTGAAGGTCTTGAAGTCTCAAGTTTCAAAGATGAGCTTGATTCGATTTACTTTGAAATAACTGATAGTATCAAAACAAATAATTACGATCCTCATATTAGAAACGAAATATTTAGGCAGTATGTGAGTCTAAAAAGAAGGGTATTCAATTTCATGAATAGACAACCCCAGATCATATGAGATGCTGCGTTTAACCTCCGTTTTTAAACTTCGGCAAGAAATTCTATATGCCCCTTAAAGCATCTTGCCGGAGATTTTTTTATATGACTTTGTTACAAGAGATTTACCCGAAACTAAATTACAAAATCCCTATTAAATGGGAACTAAAGCTATCTCTGGTGATGACATAAATACCATTACAAACAAAAAGAAGATAATACTGGGATTGGCAATTTTGGGGATCCTGGCAGTATTTCTTGCGGGTTGTGCCGAACAACAGAGCACAGCTTCTGCTCAAACTACAACTGAGAATACTCAATTTGAGACCCCTCAAGAAGTTCCAAAGAATCAGGGTAATTTCTCCCCTGGCGATAGGCAAATGCCGCCCCAAGACGGAAACTTTACTCCAGGAGTAAGGCCTGATTTCCCAAAAGATGGGAACTTTGCCCCTCCTGACAGAAAATAAATCTTTATTTTTTATTTTACTATTTTCATATAATACCTTTGTTCTATAAGATTGTATTATAATTCTGGTGCAGAATCGCTTTATAATCAAACAATATCTTCTTTTCAAGAGGAAGATCATATGGGAAAAATAAAGACACTTATCCTCGTTTTGGCCTTGATACTACTGATAACAATTCCAATCTTAATCTTAGGTGATACTTTGAATTTGAATACTGGTGATGATTCTACCGACCAAAATGCAATTTTGCCAAAAGATCCAATTGTATCAAATGAGATTAAGGACTTCAATATGGCAAAAGAAATGCAGGACGCGATAGACGCTCTTGAACTGAAAGGTGTAGATATTTCCGAACTTAAAAATCTAAAAACTGAGTATGCTGCATACAGCAGTGAGGAAAGGCTTGCCATGCTCGAAGATGACTTTGAAACTGCGATGAAATACCAACAAGAAAAGGAAAAAATAGTCCTTAGTTTTTCAGGGATATTAAATGAGGAAGGGTTTTATAACTTTAATATCTACGAGTTCACTAAAAATCACAACTATTAATTAAATTTCTTTTTTAAAAAAATAAAAATTAAAATTTTAAAATTAATGTGTCTCTAGACAATCAATTGAGTTTTGGAATGTATTGATAGCTTGATCTATAAGTGCGTTAGCATTTGCATAGTCCCCTAGATTATACTGGACGATGGCCATGCTGTATATGTCTGACCCATTGCTGTAGATGTCTTCACACGGTAAATCGGTATAACCCTGACTTATTTTTTGATCTAATAGAACTTTTGCAAGATTTTGAGTGGCTTGGGCTTCATTTATCTTCTCTACAATATCTTCTGCCCCGCTGGGAATTGAACTGCCCTCTACATACACCTGAATAACTTTTGAGTTATCTGCCTCATTTGTCTCTGCAATTATGTTATTAGGATCAATTATACATTGGACTGTGTATTCTCCTGGGTATGGGAAGATATATGGTAAGGTATATTGAGGAATATCCGGATTTACCATTCCAGTTATTGTTTCTGACATCCCATCACTTTTTTTGACGATTATGCTGACCGGGTAAGAATCAACTGAACTACTGGGTAAATTAAATCCGAAATCAAATACAAAGAGCGTAGGTTGTCCCACTAAGGGCTCGGTCATAATAGTTATTTTATTCATTGATAGATTCACAGCTTCAGGCGGCATTTCAGTTCCCTCAACAGTTATTTTCTGAGTAGCAATGTTATTGTTTTCATCTGATTCATTGATTCTATTTTGAGGATCTGCTATGAATTTGAAGTTGTATGTTCCGGGGGTTGTGAAAGAAAGGGTTAGCGCTATATCCACAGATTGGCCTGGATTAATTTCTCCCTCGTATAAGTATGGGCCATATGACTTACTCCCAACTTCTACCTTATATTCTACATTGGATACTTTGTTATTACCAAGATTGCTTATTTTGGCAAATGCCCTACATAGCTCTCCCGAGTTGCATTTTTCAACTAGGGTAATTTCTGTAAAAACATCAAAGAATGAGTCAGGTTCGATAATGGTGTCACACCTACATTCTTCTGCAGAAATTTGTTTGCATTCGCCAGTTGATTCACAGACTCCAATGCATTTGCCTTCCATTCTGCTATATCTGCATGGTAAGTTGTATCTATCCTTGCTTAGGCATGCACATGGGCTTGTGGCGCCAGGACCTGCCGTTCTAGTACACTCATATCCAGGGCTACACCCCCCGATACAAGCTTTTGTCTTTAAATCCCAATGGCAGACATCTGTCCCTTCAGGTTCTCTGGGCTGTTCAGTAGGTTTCCCATCTGCCGGAACTGGGTCTTCAGGAGGTTCTGGGGGCAACCTTGGCGGTGCAGGTATGCCTGTCGGGGGCTCTCCAGGTGGAGGGGGTCTACCATCAGGGGGAGGCTCACCAGGCGGGGGGTCTGGTGGTCTACCTGGTGGGTACCTTGGGGTCCACTTCCACCACCAAGTTCTCTTTGATGGCAATAGGGTATCTGAAGATATTTCAGGATTTCTTGTGGATCCTTTTAGATTCTCTTCTGGGTATATCAGATTAACAAGGCTCCAGTTGCCGTCCCATCTTGAGTAGTACATGTCTTGATCAGAAGACTCCGACCAGAATACGGCTATTGCTGCCCCATTTTCAAGATATGTAACTGCAGGCCTCCAATCATTTTTTCCTGTGTCTCCAACAGATTTTGGTGCGAAACTATCCCCTTCATAGGAGGAGTAAATATCCAATCCTGGATTTAAGTATGAGTAAACTGTCATTGAATAATCATAAGCGTCACAATCAATCTCTGGCATGTAGTGGCTTCCAATTATAGTTGGTTTTGACCAGGTGGTGCCGTCCCATAGAGAATAGAAAACATTCCAGCTATCTTTGTTAAATGTTGACCACACAGCTTTGACCCTACCAAACTCAGAAATTCCATTTCTTGTAAGCGTGAAGTTATAAAAGTCAACTAGCGGCGGCTCAGTCTGACCTGGAATTGGTTGCGGTGTTGTCCAACTAGCCCCATTAAACTGTGAATAGTAAATTCTGGGGAGACTACCTTGGTAGTCAGTCCATATAGCAATTGCATCCATTCCATAAAATTCTGAAACAAATGTTATTTCGGGTAGCTGCCCCCATTTAAGAGAGTAGTTTTCTACCAATGGTTTTCCTGCTGACCAATTAGTTCCATCATAAACGGAGTAGTATATCAACCTGCTTCCTTCCTCATCAATGTGGACCCAAACTGTAATTGCATTTCCATCAAAGTTGTATGCTATATCTGGGTCGATATCCAACCCTGATATGCTAGACACAGGTAATTCATCTGTCCAGATCAGTTTGTCCGTGTTCCATTTAGAGTAGTATATATCCCCAGTATTCTGATTTGACCATACGGCAATTGCAGTCTTTGACGGTCCAAACTCGACATTCGGATCAAAATCATCCCCAATCTGATCCGATATCCAGTATACGGGCGTCCCATTTGGAGTCCACCAGCGTTTGTTATCATCGTCCCACAATGAATAGTAAGTGTCCCAATCTGCGCCCCTTACAGGATCATCCACGTAGTACTGCCATACTGCAATCGCATCAACATTTGTATCTGCAGGTATGACTTGAGTACCAGAACAGCCTGATGAAAGTAAAAGAGTAATTGAGATTATTGAAATCGATATTCTTTCAATTACTTTATTTAAACCTCTCATTGTTCCCTCTTTATGGCAAATTATGAATTAATATGCCATTATTTATATGTCAAACATATTTATCTATTTTTCTATTATTTTAATAATTCTTATTTTGATTAAATATATATAATATAAAATAGAGCATGAGTTCTCCTAGATTGTAGTAGTTTATATAAAATCAAAAAAGCTTATTTAATTTTTAGTTTAAAAACTTGAATTTCTATTCATATGTTGCTTTGCATATTCATAGGCCTTTTTTATCCTGAGATTGTATTTGCTTTTTTGTTCAACTAGCTCTTCAAAGCTATTTTCATCCATGTGCTCTTTTATCAACTTCATTTCCCGCATGAACATATTCAAATTATGAATCGCTAGATACGCTTGTGGAACACTCGTAGCTCCAAGAAAATCCTCCATCCCACGTTCCTTACAAATAAAACAGTCGCACTCTGGTATCTTCCCAGTTTTTCTCATCCTCACCCTTTTCAAGGTTTCTGGGTGTATGTATTCCTTGTAAATTGATGCAACAAGATAGGTCCAGGAGTCCATTGTTTCAATTCCCATATAGCTCAATGCATAAAGCATGGGAAATCCAGTAACTCCAAATATGTGAAGTGGCTTTCCGCGCTCATGTACATGCATCTTTGCCCTATGGATTATCTCTATTAATGTTTTATAATCATTTTTTCTTGGAACAAGGGAGCCCATTGCATATCCATCAAAGCCGCTAGATAGTTTTGAAAAATACCAGTCTATCTCTTCCTCTGAAAATCCATGAACGCAAGAATATAGTAACATCTCTTCTCTTTCTTTATTTTCAAGGGCCAAATTAGCGCTGTCAATACTTTTTTGAAGCATTTTCATATATTCGGGTCTTTCAACATTTAGTGGAACAGGGTAATCAAAGGTGGCAGCGACATCAGCTTTGAGTTTTTCCTGGAATCTAAGCACATCTATAGGATCCCTATCAATGCCCTTTTTCATAGATTGGAATCCACCTGAATCAACAAATATGGGCTTCTTTTCTGAAAAAAGTTTGTGGAAGCCATCTATGACCTTCTCCTCATATTTTGTGTTTCTTACATACTCTAATGAGAAAAGTGTAGCATCTGAAAGTTTCCACGGAGGAATTACCTTTTCTTCAATGAAAACGTCCCAAACGCCATAGGTAAGTGCGCACACAGGGAGAAGGGTAGGTGTTTTGATGTCTCCGTGAGCAGTCTTAATTCTAGAAATCGCTTCCATTAAATCCGAAAAGGTTTTAATTATAGAGCTTTTTATATCTTTTTAGTGAACATGATCGATATTGAGGAAAAATTGGAACTTCTTTCTGATGAAGAAGGGGCATACGTTGGTAGAAAAAAGAGTACCTTTGAGAAGTATAAGGGTAAAGCTGCTCTTTACATTGGCAAGGTAAATGAAACAAGCCGACAGTGGACTAACTACCTGAATAGGAGGGTTCTTCTTGATAGCATAAGCCCTCACGCAATATTCATCTGTGGTATGAGGGGAAGCGGTAAGTCATACACACTTGGGGTCATAGTTGAAGAGATGGCTATGAAAAACGATGCAGTCGGGATTTTGATAATTGACCCGATGGGCATATTCTGGAGCATGAAGCAAAAAAACAAGACCGCAAGCGAGGGAGAAATGCTTGAGAGGTGGGGATTAAAGCCCACAGGGATAAAAAATGTTAGGGTCTTTATCCCAAAAGGTTACGTCCACAAGGCACCCAAAGAAACGTGGGATGATGTCTTCAAGATAAAACCATCTGAGTTAAGGGTTGAAGATTGGTGCCTTACCTTTGATATTGAAAGGTTTGACACAATGGGCCTTCTAATTGAGAGGGTAATTGAGAAGACAAAGTCAGGATACACAACTATTGATGAAAAACATGTTGCCGGGCTTGGTGATGATTATGATATCGAGGATCTAATCAAGACAATTGAAAACGAAGAGAGCATATCCTCCCGTGAAGGTGGATTTAAGGAGAACACAAGAAGGGCCCTCAATGCAAGGCTCACAGGTGCAATCCAGTGGGGGATATTTGACAAGAACGGAACAAAACTAAATGATCTATCAAAGAGGGGCCAAGTTTCTGTCATAGATGTTAGCTTCTTAGAGGATAACGTCAGGGCTCTTGTTGTTGGGCTCCTTTCAAGGAATATCCTCAATACTAGAAAAGTCATCTCAAGACAGGAAGCCATGGGTGATATAAATATCTTAGGAAATGTACCAGTCACATGGCTCATGATAGATGAAGCACACATCCTTGTTCCAAGAGGCGGTAAAGTAACAGCAGCAACTGATAGTCTTATTGAATATGTTAGGCAGGGGAGGCAGCCAGGCTGTTCCATTGTCCTTGCAACTCAGCAGCCCTCAGCTATTGATTCAAGAATTCTTTCTCAAGTTGACCTACTAATATGCCACAAGCTTGTCTATCAGGACGATATCAAAGCGGTCCTTCAGAGGATGCCGTCTGAAATACCAAATAAACTTTCTGATTTTAGATTCATAAGATCCCTCCCAATAGGAAGTGCAATAATTGGTGACAAGGAAGAGTCTACTTCCAGGGCATTTTTGATATCTGTTAGGCCTAGAATAAGCCAGCATGAGGGAAGAGAAAGGCAGCCAATGCTTGAGATTGATCCCGAACTTATGAAGACAAATGTTAAAAATCTTATATTAGAAAAATATCGCCAGAAGAGGCCGCTTGCTGAAATGGAAGAAGTTGTAAATATAGCAAATCAGGAGTATAAGCTAAAATTTTCATTTGAAGATATTATCGAAGAGCTAAGGCTTGATGGAGAATTTGATGTAAAGGAGGAAGTAAAACCTAAACCGGAACCAAAGCCAGTTGTCCTCGACATCCCCATGATTGATGAGGAAGAGGATTCTTTGGAAGAAGTTGAGCTATTTGAGGAGTATGAAGCTCAAGAGATAGGCGAAGCTAAGTTTAAAGGAATTAGGATAGCCCCGATTATATCCGCCGAAATATCCTATGACGAGATGAAAGAAATTGCCTCAAAAAATAAGAAAAAAATATCATTTAGGTCTGAGGAGATAAAGGGAATATATCCTATTTACTATCCTCTCACAATGGTGTTTTTTGATTATATGCCAAAGAAGGGCAGTTACAAGAGCATGTCATGCTTCTTTGATGGAATTACAGGGGAACTACTTATCTGGGACGGAAAGATTTCAAGAACTGTAGGATTTTCTGAAATCTACAAACTAAAGCCTGATGACAAATGGTTTTTGGACTATCTAATAGACAGAGAAAATCCAACTCTTTCAGATATTAAAAAGGAAACAGGTCTTACGCCTAGAAAAACGCATTCATTGATCTCAAGCCTAGAATCAAAAGGATTAATAGAGTATAAGCAAGATGGGGGCAATCTCAGCGTTAGGCCAAAGATAAAATTTAAATTGGTAAGGGGCTTTGAGGATAAAAAACTTAAAAAACTGAATTTATCCCTAAATAGCAAGGAAATATCGGGCAAAGTAATTGACCCCCTTATATCAAAAAATGACGTTTCAAAAGGCATTGAATCTTTAGGAAATGCAAAAATCTGGAGAACTGAAGAGGTATACCTTCCATACTGGCTTGTCGTATATCAAAACTCTAAAGGAAAGGAGAGAAGAGAAGTCTTTGATGCTTTCAGAGGCAAGAAAGACGAGCACATTAGGGACATAGTATTATTGAGGTTATGACCATGCAAATTGAAATTGACGGAAATAAAATTGAGACAAAAGAAGGAGCCACCTTAAATCAAATTTTTTCTAATAATAATATTTCTTATCAAAAAGGTTCTACTGTGGGGGTAATCAAGAAGGAAACAGAAAAGTCTTCCTACCTTGATGAGTTTCTAGTTACAACAAATAAAGGGGCTTTTGTCATTAAGATTAAAGGCTCTGAAGAGGGAAAAGTATTCAAAGAAATCTCAAAACAGTTTGAAAAAAAGAATGTCAGATGGAAAACCTCAACTCTTATTGCGATAGGATCAGTTTCCACATCATTAGTCCCTTCAAAAGAAGAGAAGACCTATAATCCCTGGGACGTTTTTTTCATATTGGCCGGATTTGACAACAATACAACATATATCGCCCTTTCTAAAAAGATCCAGAAAGGAAGTTACGGGACCAAGAATACTATTGGAAAGATTACCCAAGGCAGGCATGTTTTATCTTTGATAGAAGAAGGGGATGAGATAATTTCAATTGAACCAGTTGAAGTCTTTACTGTTGAAAAGGATTTTGAAACTACAACTGACCTATCTTACAAGCCAAAGAATGGCGAGAGAATATTCTCTCAAATACTTATGAAGCTTAATGATAATACCCCAATGGCAATGGAGCATATTTTTTCCCTTACTAAGGATGGCCAGATTACAATTGATAATACAACAGAGTCATATGTAGCTTCTGAGGGGTTGATTGGGTTTGATGTCCAAAATGAAAACTCTAATCTAAGAAAGAAAAACTCTGTTTCTGTCAGAACCGAAGGTAAGAATACAGGTGTAGTTTACATATATAAAAAGGAAAGGATCACCACACCAAATCACTCAGTTGCGGCTGTCATTACCTCTGGGTCTGAGCTAATCGAGATGCTAAAAAAAGGGGATAAAGTAATGGTTAGGACCTCTCCACAAAGCCTTTCTTTACTTGGGCTCAATCAAAAAGAAGCTGAAAATAGACTTAATGCAGAAGGTATCAAACAGGAAAGGTCCGGGGATACATCTGATGGGGCAGTTATAGTGGAGCAGGAGCCGCCATATACTGCAGAAGTTCTAAAAACTAAAGCTACAAAGACCCTAGGCGTCGATAAAAATAGTATAATTGAAATTGAACTGTATGAAGATAAAGCTCCAAGCACAGTAAAATACTTTAGGAAGATTACTGGCCTTGTAAACAAACCAGTTGGGAAGCTTGACATTCAATTTGCCCATCCAACTGTTTCTCTTGTAGCATTTGAAGGGGGGAGCGTTGAAGCTGGGGGTTTGACCCCAGAGAACTCACCTGTTGGTGTTTCTAGTAGGGGGGATGTTGGCATTACAAACATGTCAAGACAGCATAAAGGATTGATAGGGGTCAGATTGAAGGATGACAAGGCATACGGCCCAACTGGGGAAGAGTTCGATGGAACAAATATAGTTGGTAAAATCGACCTTGACAAAGTAAAAATTGATTTCAATAAAGAAAAGTCAATTTACATAAAGGAAATCAAAAAATAACGTTTTTTGCCGATACAATATTTCACTAATACCGAAATATTTATATATATTTTATTTTCCATCTTATATATCGTTCCGATTATATCTCTTTTATCTATGGTAAATCGTCTTTGTTAGAGGAGGAATTTGATGAAGCCTAGTAAATCTGTAGGTATTATAGGCTATGGTGCTTATGTCCCAAAATACAGAATACAGAACACGGAAATTGCAAGAGTTTGGGGAAATGATCCAAACCTTGTACCAATTAGAGAAAAATCAGTCCCAGGTGCAGATGAGGACTCTGTTACTATAGCCATAGAAATAGCCAGAAATGCCCTTCTGAGGGCTGGCATAGATCCAAAAGACTTGAGAGCAGTTTGGGTTGGTACTGAATCCAAACCCTATGCTGTAAAACCGACTTCCACAATAGTTGCAGAAGCTATTGCAGCTACACCATTTGTTAACGCTGCAGACTGGGAGTTTGCTTGTAAAGCAGGAAGTGAAACTGTACAGGCATGCATAGCCTATGTAGGTTCCGGGATGGCAAAGTACGCCCTTGGCATAGGTGTGGATACTGCCCAAGGAGCTCCAAGCGATGCACTGGAATACACAGCAGCAGCTGGAGGCGCAGGGTACATAATTGGAAGTGCAAAAGAAAGTTTGGCCGTCATTGAAGGCTCATTATCCTATGTTACCGATACCCCTGACTTCTGGAGGAGACAACATGAGCATTATCCAAAACATGGAAATAGATTCACAGGAGAACCTTCTTATTTTAAGCATGTTCTCAGCAGCTCAAAAGCACTAATGGAAGAACTTGGAACAAAACCTGATGATTATAATTATGCCATTTTCCACCAGCCAAATAGAAAGTTTCCGCTTGAAATTGCAAAGATACTTGGATTTCCAAAAGAAAAGGTTATTGATGGATTAGTTTCGCCCTACATAGGTAATACTTATGCAGGTTCTGCTCTTTTGGGGCTTGCAGCAGTACTTGATAAGGCCAAAGAAGGGGATAGAATATTCTGTGCTTCTTACGGGTCTGGCGCAGGGAGTGACGCATTCTCCCTTAAAGTTACAGATAAACTTGCGGATAGGAAAGTAAAAGCGCCTTCAGTTAGATCGTATATCGAGAGAAGGGAAGAGATTGACTATGCACGCTATGCAAGGTATAGAAAGAAGATAAGGATGTGATCAAATGGACGATAATGTTGCCGTAATTGGAGTTGGACTTGGAAAAGTAGGGGAGCACTGGGAAAAATCATTGAGGGACCTTGCAATAGAGTCGATATGGATGGCTTTTGAAGATAGCGGTATAGATAAAGTTGATGCACTTTATGTTGGAAACATGTCATCTGGACCTTTTATAGACCAGGAGCACCTTGGCGCATTGATAGCTGATTTTGCTGGGCTTGGGCCGATACCAGCTGTCAAAGTAGAAGCAGCATGCGGATCTGGAGGGGCTGCTTTCATTGAAGGTTATATGGGTGTAAAATCAGGAATGTATGATTATGTCCTTGTTACAGGAGTTGAAAAAATGACTGATGTTCTCCCATCAAGGACGACATCAATCCTTGCAAATGCATCGGACAGAGATTATGAAGCATTTCACGGCGTATCTTTTGTAGCTCTAAATGCACTTGTCATGAGACGTTACATGCATGAATTTAATATTAAAAGAGAAGATCTTTCAATATTTCCTGTAATATCCCACAAAAATGCGCCTTTCAGTAAACATGCCATGTATAGAAAAGAAATTTCTCTTGAAACAGTAATAAATTCGCCCGTAGTAGCAGATCCACTTACACTTATGGACTGTGCTCCAATATGTGATGGATCGGCATCAGTAATTTTATGCTCTGAGAAGAAAGCAAGGGAGTTTACAGATACGCCAATTATTGTATCGGGAGTTGGACTTGCCACAGACACATTGGGCGTTCATGACAGAAAGCACATGACAACTCTTTCTGCCGCTGTTGCTGCAAGCAAGAAGGCTTTCAAGATGGCCGGCGTTACTCCAAAGGATATTGATATAGCCGAAATCCACGACGCATTTTCCATAATGAGCGCTCTGTCTATAGAAGACATGGGATTTGCAAAGAAGGGCGAAGGCACAAAGATGGCGCTAGAAGGTCAGCATTACATTGGAGGAGAGCTTCCAATTAATCTCTACGGTGGGCTTAAAGCAAGGGGCCATCCTGTTGGCGCTACAGGCGTATACCAGATAGGAGAGCTTGTTTCTAGCCTTAGGGGAGATGGGCGTGTAGATGCTGAAAGAGGATTAGCAGAAAATATTGGCGGCAGCGGAGCAACAATATCTGTATCTGTTCTTGAGAGGGGTGATTAGAGTGGATGTACCGAGACATTGGAGAGAACAGATTAGGAGATACCGGCTTGTAGGTTCAAAGTGCAAAGATTGTGAGGCATTGTCATTTCCATATAGGACAGTTTGTCCTAAATGCAAGAGTAGAAATCATGAGAACTATCAGCTTATTGGCAGAGGGAAGATAATATCCTTTACCAACATCAACAGCCCTCCAAAGGAGCACAAATATAATTTGCCATTTGCAGTTGCACTCATAGAGCTTATGGAAGGGCCAGTTATAACGGCCCAGATAACAGATGCAAGAGCCGAAGAACTTGAAATTGGCATGGAAGTTGAAATGGTCACAAGGAAGATAATGGAGTATAATGACGAAGGCATAATATGTTATGGCTATAAATTTAGGCCAATCGTTGAATATGCCCATCCATGAGAGGATTAGATGGAAAAAGAAGAGATTTTAAAAAAGGTAATCGATGGCGAGATTAAAATATATCAAATAGAAAATTTTACTAAAACTCCTAAAGAAGCGGTAGAAATAAGGAGAGAAGCAATTCAGAAAATAAGAAATGTTTCTCTCAATTACATCGGGAAATATTCTCTAAATCCAGACAATCTTTTTGGAACCAATATAGAAAATATGATCGGCTCTGTACAAGTTCCAATGGGAGTCATAGGCCCTTTGAAGGTTAATGGTAATTATGCAAATGGGGACTTCTATGTACCTATGGCGACATCAGAAGGGGCACTTCTTGCAAGTACCAACAGAGGGGCTTCTGTTATCTCTTCATCTGGCGGGGCGATAACAACAATATTTAGAAATGGCATGACCAGAGCCCCTGTGCTAAGACTAACTTCCTCAAGAGACTATTACAAAATAACTGAGTTCATTGAGAATAACTTTGATCAGATTAAAAAAGAAGCAGAAAAAGATTCACGATTTAGAAAGCTTCAGAAAATAGTCCCCTATCTTGTCGGAAGAAATCTTTTCTTAAGGTTCGTCTATGACACTGGGGATTCCATGGGTATGAATGGCGTCACTATTGGAACAGACGCCGCTCTAAAGTTGATTGAGGATACTTTTCCAGAGGTCAAAAGTGTTTCACTATCTGGAAACCTCTGCACTGACAAGAAATCTTCTGCAATAAATCTAATTGAAGGGAGGGGGAAAAGCATTACTGCCGAAGTATATATCACTAATCAAATAATAGAGACTAAACTTAAGACAGATGCAAATACATTAATTGAAGTAAATTACAGAAAAAATATGATTGGCTCAGCACAAGCAGGTTCATACGGATTCAATGCTCACTTTGCAAATATTGTGGCAGCAATCTTTCTAGCTACCGGTCAGGATATTGCCCAGGTCGTTGAGGGAAGCCAGGGATTTACAACAGTAGAATCAGATAAAGATGGAGTATACTTTGCTGTCACACTTCCTTCTCTTGAAGTTGCAACTGTTGGCGGTGGAACTAAGATAGAGACACAGAAAGAAGCCCTTGGTATACTTGGCATCTCAGGCGGCGGCAAAAATAGCGGTGACAACTCAAAGGCATTATCTGAGATATGCGCCGCAACCGTATTGGCAGGGGAAATATCCCTTATAGGGGCGCTTGCAGCAAGACATCTTGCAAAAGCCCATATTGAATATGGACGATAAAAAGATTATTTTTTGGACAAATGTCCTATTATTTTTATTTGTTAAGTTAATATAAGCATTTAAATGATAAACTTTATAAAAGGTTTAAATTTCTTCTCTTTATTATTACGGTGATTTTTTGATTCATGTCAACACAAACTACTGCAAAGGATGTCTTTTGTGTGTGGAATACTGTCCTAAAAAAGTGTACATAAAATCTGAAAAACTAAGTAAAAAGGGCGTTTTCCCTCCTGAAGTCAAGTACCCTGAAAAATGTATAAAATGTCACTTATGTGAATTGATGTGTCCTGACTTTGCAATTATTGTGGAGGATAAAGATGACAAATGATGTTATTAGGCTTTTAGGTAAAAAAAATCTTTTTGTACAGGGTGATGAAGCCGCTGTTTATGGCGCATTACTCGCTGATTGTAGATTTTTTGCAGGCTATCCCATCACACCTGCTACAGAGGTTGCAGAAGGCATGGCAATGTGGATGCCAAGACTCGGCGGGGTATATGTCCAGATGGAGGACGAGATAGCAAGCATAGCCGCAGTTATAGGGGCATCTTGTACTGGGGTAAAGTCTATGACTGCAACAAGTGGGCCTGGATTTTCATTGATGCAAGAATGTATAGGGTATGCATGCATGGCAGAGATACCCTGCGTCATTGTTAACGTTCAAAGGGGTGGGCCGAGTACCGGTCAGCCGACAGAAGCAGCGCAAGGCGACGTTATGCAGGCTATGTGGGGTACACATGGCGATCATCAGATAATTGCACTGGCCCCTAAATCTGTTCAGGAAACACTTGACCTCACAATTGAAGCCTTTAATCTTTCAGAGGATTACAGAGTTCCTGTTATTCTTCTATTGGATGCCGAAATAGGGCATATGAGGGAAAAAGTTGTGTTGCCTGAAGTCACAACTGTAAAAGTTGATGAAAGAGTTCCCGCTACAATAGGGCCTGATAAGTATAGGCCATACAGAACTGGATTTACAAGACCCTCAAAAGTACCCGAATTTGCACCATTTGGCTCAGGTTATAGGACTTATGTCACAGGCCTTACCCATGACAAGAGAGGATTCCCAGTAACAACTTCAGCTGAAGTTCACGAGGAGCTTGTAAGAAGATTGATTGAAAAAGTTCAAGACGACATTGACACTATATGGTATTATGAAGATTCATTTTTAGAAGATGCAGAAATAATCGTCGTTTCATATGGTACAACTTCAAGGCCTGCAGCAAGTGCTGTCAAAAAAGCTAGAAAAAATGGCATTAAAGTTGGGCATATAAGGCTTATTACAATCTGGCCATTTAACTACGGTAAGATGAAAGAGCTATTGAAAAATGCCCATACCGTAATTGTTCCTGAGATGAATCTTGGGCAGATGATTCACCCTATCCGAGAAACAGTTGGTAAGGATACTAAAGTTGTTTCAGTACCAAAAATTGGTGGTGCAATACACACACCTTACGAGATTTTAAGAGTCATAGAGGGGGATAAAAATTGAGCTTTATTTCTAATGACATAGTTGTAGAGAAATACTTAAGGAAGGACATGCTCCCAACTATATTTTGCACAGGATGTGGTATAGGAAGTGTAATGAATTTCTCTCTCCGTGCTATCCATGATTTAAATATAGATATGAACAAAACAGTTTTTGTATCAGGGATAGGATGTTCATCAAGGGTACCCGGTTATATATATTCAGATGGGCTTCACTCTTTACACGGTAGGGCAATTGCCTATGCTACAGGTGTTAAGCTTGCTAATCCTGAATTAAAGGTCATAGTTTTCACTGGAGATGGGGATTGTGGAGCCATTGGTGGCAATCATTTTCTCCACGCAATAAGAAGGAACGTTGACATTACTGTTATTTCAATTAATAATTTTATTTATGGGATGACTGGGGGCCAGGTAGCTCCTACCACTCCGCTTAAATCTAAAACAACAACAACACCTTATGGAAACATAGAATACCCTATTGATCTTTCAATGATGGCAAAGGTAATAGGTGCCCCCTATGTAGCTAGATGGACCACAGCACATCCAGTCCAATGCATAAGTTCTATTAAGAAAGCACTTCAAAAAACTGGATTTTCATTTGTAGAAGTACTGTCTCCTTGCCCTACTTCTTACGGCAGATTAAATAAAATGGGGACAACTCTTGACATGACAAAGCATTTTAAGGAATCAACAATAAATATCAAAGTTTATGAAAAAATGTTGGCAGAGGGCAAGTCTACTGATAAGATGGTAATCGGCGAACTCGTAGACATAGAGAAAGAAGACTTTAACACTAAATACAAAAAATTTTGTGGTGAGTTAAAATGAAGGCAGGTATTAGAATAAGTGGATTTGGTGGTCAAGGGATAATACTTTCTGGCGTTATAGTGGGTAAGGCAGCAGTACTTGAAGGTTTCAATGCAGTCCAGACTCAATCTTATGGGCCAGAGGCGAGGGGTGGATCAACACGCTCTGAAGTAGTTATATCCGATGAAGAAATTGACTATCCAAAAGTTGAATCTGCCGCGATTTCTATAATTATGAGTCAAGAAGCTTTCTTTAAATACGCATCAAGAACAAAAAGAGAAGGCATTATAATCTATGACCCAGAGTTGATTCCAGATAATAAAATCGAAGGCGACTTTAAACTTGCAGAAATTAATGCAACTAGAATTGCATCAGAACTTGGAACTAAAATTGTTGCAAACATTGTCATGCTTGGAGCATTCAATCAATTGTGCAACTTGATCTCAAGAGATTCAATGACGGAGTCAATAAAAGATAGTATACCTAAAATGCTCGATTTAAATCTTAATGCATTCGAGGCAGGCATGAAAAAAGTTAAAATAATTAAATAATGTCTGAGTAAAAATATAACTAATAATATTAATACCCAAGTTTTTTTAATTAAATTATTATAAAATATAAGAAATGAGAAAAAAAATATCAAGGAAAAGCTTTTAAATATTATTTTAGGATACCCTATTATATCATTTTATCGGTGGTTAAATGTCGGAATTAATTGATAAAACTAAGTCAATATGTCCTGTCTGTTTAAATGTCATTAGTGCAGATATTGTTGAGAGTAAGGGCAAGGTACTCATAAAAAAGAACTGCCCTGAACACGGCAACTTTGAAGATACTTACTGGTCAGATTATGAAATGTTTAAACATGCCAAAAAATATCATGTAGATGGCCCAAAACTAGACAATCCAAACACAGAAACAAAAAAAGGCTGCCCATACGACTGTGGGCTTTGCCCAGAACACTTTACACCCACTGTTCTTTGCAATATTGACGTCACCAATAGGTGCAACATGAAATGCCCTATATGCTTTGCAAATGCTCAGACTGCAGGCTACGTTCTTGAACCTTCTAGAGAAGAACTAGTTAAAATGATGAAGTTAGTCAGAGATGAAAAGCCTGTTCCGTGTATGGTTGTTCAATTTGCCGGAGGAGAACCAACAATAAGGGATGATCTTCCAGAGATTGTAGAAGATGCAAAAAAATTAGGATTTACACTGGCACAGATTGCAACTAATGGGGTCCGTCTTGCTAGAGATCTTGATTTTTGTAAGGAGCTTAGGAAAAAAGGACTTAATACTATTTATTTACAGTTTGACGGAGTGACTGAGAAGCCATATATCGCCGCTAGAGGTTTTAATGCGCTGCCTATAAAACTTCAAGCTTTTGAGAACTTTAGGAAATCAAATTTAACAAGCGTTGTTTTAGTTCCAACCCTGGTCAAAAGTATTAACGACGATCAAGTTGGCGACATAATACGCTTTGGCGTAAATAATCTTGATATTGTTAGAGGTATAAACTTCCAACCTGTTTCTTTTGCAGGCAGAATAGATACAGAAGAACTGGAAAAAATGAGGATTACTATTCCTGATTTTACAAAACTTGTTGAAGAGCAAACCGAAGGGCAAGTATTGGCAGAAGATTTTTACACCCCATCAAGCGTTAATGCATTTTCAGATTTTATCGAAGCTTGGAGACAAACACCTCAGGTTAGATTTACTTGTCACGAGCATTGCGGTGTTGCAACTTATGTATTCGTTGACGACGAAGGAAAACTTACTCCAATCACTCATTTTATTGATGTAGATGGATTTTTTGGATTACTAAAAGATCTGACCGAAAAGGTAGAAGGTGGGGGAAAAATCAGTAAAACAATGGCAATTGCAAAAATAACAAGGGAGTTGCCTCACCTAATTGACTTAAAGAGGAAGCCAAAGAATCTTGATATCAAGAAGCTTTTGTTGAGCGTGCTTAGAGAAGGGGATGTAGATACATTGGCTGACTTTAGTTATCACACAATGTTAATTGGATGCATGCATTTCCAAGACCCATATAATTTTGATGTTGAGAGGGTCAAGAGATGCGCCATACATTATGCAGTCCCAGGGGGAAAAGTTATTCCATTTTGTACTTACAACAGCTTACACAGAGAAAAAATAGAGAAAGAGTATGCAATACCTTTAGATGTATGGGAAAAACAGAACAGGGATAAGAATATACAAAGTCACAGAAACCTCAAATCCCTATCATTTTCTTCAAAAAAATAATATTTTCTTTATCTCCCCTTTTTTCATTTACTGGAGTTTCCATTATCATAGGTATATTCTTTAGATAATCGTGATTTACTATAGCTTTAAATCCTTCTGGCCCAATTTTTCCAAGACCTATATGCTCATGCCTATCTTTTTTTGAATTTAACTCTCCTTGAGAATCATTTAGGTGTATTAATTTTAAATTTTCTAGGCCCACTATCTTGTCAAAACTAGACAGCGTATTTTCAAGAGCTTCTTTATTCGATATGTCATAACCAGAAGTAAAAAGATGGCAGGTGTCAAGTGTTATTCCACAACTGAAATCCGTGTTCTCAAGCAAAAATTTAAGATCTTCAAATCTAGATCCTAAAACGGATCCACTCCCAGATGTATTTTCAAATAACAGTGTAGATTTTTCTACATAATCTTTAATTGAGTTAAGCGATTTACAAATTTGAATTAATCCTTTCTCTTTTCCCTGTTCTTTATGCGCACCAGGGTGTATATTTAAAAATTCTAGGCCTAATCTATTACACGAGATAAATTCTTTTTTGATAGAGTCAATTGACTTATCTAACATAGTTCCATCTTCAGAAGCAAGATTTGGTAGATAAGAATCATGGACAACTATGGGCCTAATATCATTTTTTTGGTACATATCCTTGAATATCTTTCCAAGGTCTTCTGATACTACGTTAAATTTCCAGCTTCTTGGTGAGTGAGTAAATATCTGGCAGCAGTTAGCCCCAAGGGCTTTTGCGTTATCAAAGACCTTTAGGAATCCTTGGGCTACAGATACGTGAAATCCTATTCTTAGCATAAAAATAGTAAATTAATTATTTTATTTATTTTCTATTTCTTCTAGAATCCTCATGCCCTTTGTAAAAGACGGCATACCTGAGAGGAGCAATACTACTCTTAAGACATCTGCTATTTCATCAGATGTTACCCCAAGCTCTTTCATTGCTGATCTCATCTGCTTTTCAGTTGCACTCTGATCACATCTGGACGCCGCAATCCCTATAGCAATTAGTTTCTGTGTTTTGTAATCCAAAGCCTTACCTGTGTATACGGCATCATTTAATTTTATAATTGCATCATATACTTCTGGGCAATCTGTCCTGATCTTTTTCATACCTCTTCCGTAGAAAACTTCTTCTTTCATTTTATCACCAAATACATGAAAATACTTATATTTAAATGGATTTCTATAAGTTAATTCTTTTAAGGTCAATAGCACCCTCGGGGCACTGCTCGTGGCAACAATAACATTTAATGCATTTACTGTAATCTATAATGGCTGATTCTTTACCCATAGTTATTGCCTTTTCAGGACAACTCCTTAGACATACACCACATCTTATACATTTTTTCTTTAGTATCTTTGGCTTTTCAACTAAAAACTTGGTGAATATTGGGAATACGATATAATTATACAATGATACCGGGTCTAAAGATATCTTACCGTGGTATGTTCTTGGAAGGATATAATTATCTATTTCTGGAATTTCTCCAACTAGATTAAAGTTTCCATCAGAAAGGTTGTTGTCTATTGCGACCTTTAAGTAAGGTATTTCATTATACGATAATCCAATCAACTTACATATAGCTAGATCCATTGACAGAGAGTCTTCTGAACCCAATATTATTTCAGTTTTTCTTGGGAGCCCCCTCATTGCAGGGCCATCACCCTCAAGAGAGAGTATCCCGTCCATTATTGTCAAATCAGGTTTTGTAACGTTCCAAACATCGAGTATGGCCTTTGAAAAATCGTGTACATTTGTGAATCTTGAGTGATAACGTGTTTTTTCCATACCTGGAATTGAACCATACATATTTTTCACTGCACCCGAAAGAAATGTAAGAGTATGAGTCTTCATTTTTGGCAGATTAATAATGACATCTGCATCTAGAATTGGCTTTAAAATATCGATTCTCTTGAGGATAAGGCCATTTTCAACTTCTACATTGACTTTAGAGGTATCTGTGTTAAGGCAGTCAGAATAATCTTTGAAGGTATCCCAGTAACCTGTCAATCTATATAGGGATTTAAGAGAAGATTTTGTGAAAGGTATCCCACTTCCTGGGCTATCTATTACAAAAGGCTCTCCACCTGCTTCAATTATTTTCTTAAAGACTTCGAATACGAAAAGGGGATGAGTTACTATGGCCTTTGAAGGTGACGAAAAAACTAACAAATTAGGTTTAAGAGCGACTCTGTCACCTTTTTTTACAAATCTTTCTATACCTCCTAAATCGTTTAGGATTTTATTTATACTCTCTGAGAGACTTTTTTCGTAGTCTTGAGCCTTTCTAATGTATACTGTTTTAGTCATGTTTCATCAGATAAGAGATTCCTTCAATCAAAAGATCAGTGATTGCATTTTCCACTTCTTTTTCAACTGGATTTTCAAGAGGATGTTCCATTTCAGAGGCTTTATCAAGGAATTTCCTACTTTGTGAGTCTTCATAAATAAACAACAAGACCCCTAACAATAGAACAATAACTCCAGCAACGATAAGAACAACAGAGAACCCGAACCCCACTAGGAATAAGAATAGAGATGACAAGAACAGTGCAAAAAATAGGATAATTCCGTCCTCTCTTTTCCTTCTAGCATCTTCCAAGATTCTCCTATGTTTAAGATTATAATAATCAGGTTCCATCAAATCACCCTAAGTCCTGGAAATCTTTTAAGGATCATTCCTTCAGTTTGGAATATCCTATTGTAATCCAAAAATCTCTTTGCAGATAAAAGTCTTTCCTTGCTTTCTGCATAAAGTTCTACAATTACATCATCTTTTTCAACACGGTCCCCTACTTTATAATTTAACAGGAGTCCCGCTCCCTTATCAAAAGGGGTTCCCAATATTTTTGCAACTTTAACAATAGTGTCATTATCAACTTTAGTTATATACCCAGAATCTTCTGATAGGATTGTTTCTCTAAACTCCCCCAAGGGTATTTCGTCAGGTTTTATATCAGATTGACCACCTTGGGCCTCTATGATCTCTCTAAACTTTTCTAAGGCTTTTCCACTTTCAAGGATATCTCTTGCCATTGATTTGCCTTTGCCAACTTCTACCTTCTTTCCAAGCTCAAGTAGTATAGCTGCAAGACCAATGGCCTTTTCGGTAAGGCTTCCAGTTCGCTTCCCCTCTAAGGCCATTAAAGCTTCCCTTGCCTCAAGTGCTGGCCCAACGGCATTTCCAATAGGCTGCCCTCCATAGGTTACAGCAACTTCGACATGCATTCCAAGAGACGATCCAAGTTCTGTAAAATTAGATGCAAGCTTCCTTGCATTTTCCCAACTATTAATTTTAGTTCCATCTCCCATTGGTATATCTATAAGAAGAAACTCTGAACCCATCGCATATTTTTTACTTAAAACACTTGCAAGGATGATCGGTTCTGGATCTATATGAAGTCTCCTTTCAACTTCAACTATCTTCTCATCTGCTGGCGATAAATTCAAGACTCCACTCCATGCAAGACATCCTCCTGTTGTTTTGACAATTTCTTTTAATTTTTCTGGAGAAAAATCAACAGGCGATATTACTTCTACAACATCGGCCGTCCCTGCAGGAGATGTTATTGCCCTTGAAGATGTTTTGGGAATGTAAAGGCCAGCAGATGCAACTATTGGTATTGTGAGAAGTGCAGTTTTATTTCCTGGAACACCTCCAATGCTATGAACATCCATTATAGGACCTTTGTCAAATCTTATCATTGTTCCAGTTTCAGCCATTGCACGAGTAAGGTATTCTATTTCTTTTGTAGATGTTCCAAGTATTTGAGTTGTTGTAAGAAAGCTAGAGATTATTACACTATCAATATTCCCGTTAATAATCCCGCCTACAAACTTTGTTATCTCTTCATTAGTCAGTATTTTTCCATCTATTTTCTTTTTTGATATATGGACTAGTTCCATATTAACATCAGGGAATACTTCAACTATTTCGTTTTCTAAATGATTGTAATGCTTTGATTTTTCCAGAGGTATCCCAATAAATCCTTGTGCTACTAGGCCTTTGGTTAGCACTGCAGATGATGAATAAGAATAATTATTTTTTTTAATAATAATTTTCTCTCCAGGGTCTATTCTTTCCTTTATAGCATCCTTTACATTTAAGAAAACAATATCTTGGATTTCCTGAATATCAAGATATTTTATTTTAAGTTCCATAATATATATATTGTAAACTATTATTAAAAGAGTTACGATTTTTTAATAGATTCTAGATAAGCATTAAGAGAATAAGCCAATCCTTTTTCTCTGGATATCCTTCTAACATCATCAAGGATTCCTGAGCCATATTGCAGAGCTTTCTTTTTACGATTTACAATCTCTGGAGGGGCCCCTAAATCATGTGCGATTTCTCTAAGAAGATGTTTTCTTAAATTGTCACTTGAGTTTTTCAGATTATAGTGCCTTTCAATCTGCAGGCCTATTTTTCTGACATTTTCATCTAAAAAAGGAGATAAGAATTTTATACCAAAATTTCCAAATATCTTGTATTCTCGTTTATTCAATATCTCTCCTAGCCCCATTACATCCTTATTTCTTAACCCATCAGGATCTTCACCTTTTGCCATAGCCCTTCTATATTTATCATATCCAAAAAATAACTCATCTGCACCTTGACCTGATAGACAGATATTGAATCTATCTTGATTTATTCTTTTTGCAATAAGATAAAAGGTCGTACCTATCAAGATGTCAAGGCTATTCTCTCTGCCTATAATCCCAATAGTTCCTTCGATTCCCTTTACTATATCTTCATCGGATAAGCTTATTATTTCAAGGGAGCATTCTAAGGATTCAGATGCAATTTTTGAATAATCTATGTCCTTTGATTCTGCGTTTCCAATAGTATAAAGGATTGGATTTGAATAATTCTTAACTAAGGCTGCAGTGATGTAGCTATCAACACCGCCAGAAAATGAGATCGGTACCTCTTTTCTTTTTCCTACTAGGTCTAAAGCAGATTTTGAAAGTGCTTTAAAAAGCTCTTCTTTTAGCTGCATCATAAAACCTCGTATTCTAATATTTCCCCTTCCCTTGAGTAAAAGAAATAATCCTTTGCACCATAGGGGTATCTGACTATTATATGTATTTTTCCATAGCGGGAAAAAAAGTTTAAGTCTCCTTCTGAAGGAAGTCCATTATCAGAAGGATGTGAGTGGACTGTGCCTACAATAGACGCATCAATTGGAAGACTAAAGTGGGAGATTGTAGATGAGTTCTTTCCAAATATACTAAAAGGAGAAAAAATAACTTCAGAAATAACTCCATTATCCTCTCTTAAAAAAGCAGCAAATTCATTCGGGTGGGTACTTTTTGCAGCATGAGATATGAAATCTAAGAGCTCATTACTAATCTTTAACAAAAGATTTCATTCCTCATCCTTACTATCCGTATTTTCTACCCTTTCTATCTTTATTTTGAAAGGAAGTATGGGAGTTTTAATCTCTTTTTTCTCTTTTACTATCTCTTCAAGTTTTAAGAATTCATTTAGCTCCTTCTCAATTTGACCAATTTTTCGATCTACAAGCTGCGAAGGCGAAACTGCAGAATACCTTTCTGGATCTCCTGGTGACTTCTCCACTACCTTCATCTGTTCCATTGAAGCTAAAGATTCACGGCACATACTTGGATATATTGCCGTCCCTTCGGCAATACTGTCATAGGTAGAGCTGCCTTTTTTTAAGAGATACAAATAGATCTTTACTTTTGATTCTGTGTCTAAAAAGAATTTTAGCATATCCATTAATCCTTTATCTATATCGCTTTTTTCTGGAACATTGATTTTTATTTCCTTGGCATATTCTTTCATTTTATCACCTGACTATTTATTTAAATTATATTATAAATAATTTATCATGATTTAAGAACTACTATCTTATTATTTTTCATAAATATTACTTCGCATTTTGAAGTAAATATCCCATTTTCAAATATACCTGGTATGTCATTTAGTTCTCTTTCCATGGATTTAGGATTTTCAACAGATGTAAATAAGTCAATTATGAAGTTTCCATTGTCTGTCATTACCGGGCCATCTTTTTTGCCCCCATCTCTCAATATAGGCTTACCAAATGAAGTCAATGATTCAAAGACCTTTCTATATGCAAGTGGAAATACTTCAATAGTCACAGGAAAATTTTTTCCAAGCCTTTCTACAAGTTTTCTTTCTTCACAAACAACAACAAATCTATTCGCATTGTAGTCAATTATCTTCTCTTGTAATAAGGCCCCACCCCTACCCTTTAAGAGGCAAAGAGTTGGATCCACTTCATCCGCACCGTCAATCGATATATCTATATCATGTTCATCTAGAGTTGTAATTGGTATATTTGATTCTACAGCCAAAAGCTTTGCTTGGAATGAAGTAGGTATACCATATATTGAGATGCCTTCTTCCTTTATTCTTCTTCCAAGTTCTGTTATTGTGAATGCAGTAGTGCTTCCTGTTCCTAGCCCTACAACATTACCATCTTTTACAAGTGATGCCGCATATGTACCAACTGATTTTTTATCATCCAAGTATCTCAACCTTTATTTCTTTCTTAATCTTACTGAGTTTTCATAATCTTCCATTGCCTTTTCAAGTCTTTTTATATCATCAATAAGGTCTTTTGTGCTGTCCACTCTACCATATGGCTGATATCTACTAACAGGCTCTTCCCTTCTTACAGGCCTTTCTCTTTCAACAGGTGCCGGTATAGGTCTTGGTCTAGGTTTTTCAGGAGGAGGTTTTTCTTCGCACTCTTCTTTTTTGATAGTTACTTTAACGTTTTTCTTATTTCCAAAAGATTTCTTCCAACTTGAAAGGAAAACCATAGAGGAATCTATACCACAAATGAATGTGAAGATAATAAGAAATATACCAAGATTTGAATTGCCCCATAAACTTAACTTTTCTAGAGGAGTTGGTTCTGTCTGACCTCTCACAGCTTCTATGAAAACACTAGTTGGTGGTGCTGAGTAATAGACAATGAATGATTTTACTCTCTCTGTTGTCTCAGGGGTAACTGTAGCTATTGTGTAATCATCTGGGACTTTAATCCCATTTATTCCGGCATCTCCATATGGGTATGAAAATGAAATATTAATGTTGTTGTTTTCAAGTAATATCGAAGGATCATCTGTACCTCTATCAAAGACTATCCAAAATTCACCGTAAAATGAATCGACTGTTGCATTTAAAGGCAGTTGGTAATAATAGTCTCCCACTCTTTTGTATGTAAGGGTCAATATAGATACCTTCCTAGAGACATCTCCATCCCTCAAGAAATAAGATTGAGATGCATTCATATAAAGTGGTTTAATTGAACTTACAACACCTTTAGCCTCTGCAGGCTCAAGGAAAAATCTTTTTGAACGATCGGGATCATTGACAAAAGAAATTTCCATTTTGTCAATTCCAGAATTCCTTGGAATATAGACATTCATCTTTAGAGTAATTGTATCTTTATTTATTATAAATCTGACATCAGAGATTCTGAGATTTTCATCTGGTCTTACAGTCCCCTCTGTGCCTAAAAACTTCATTTGAAATCTATAATGCTGAGAATTAGCTGCAGATTCAGCTGCAGCGTAAGCTATAAACAATGACAAAGTGAATAAAACGAGAGAAAGTGAGATACCCATCCTAAGTTTCCTATTCATAAACAACATTTTGGAAAAGAATATTTAAATCTTTCTAAAAAGATTAAACTATCGTCTATAATCTATAGCAATTTCTTTAGATAACGATGATAATTAATAATTAATTATCAGTTTTTACAAATATTTATATAGATATTTTTTGAAATCTTATTAAAAAGTGATACTATGAGCAAAAATTTAATCGCAATACTCGGAATACTTGTACTTATTTTTGGAGCTACATCATATCTTATGTTTACCGAAAATAAGGATTTGAAAGAAGATATTGAAACCCTCACTATTGAAAAAAATCTTCTAACAGAAGAAAGAGATAGGCTAAACACACAGATGGAGACTATGATTCCAGTTTCAGAGAAAAATGCACTGAAACTTGTAGATGCATATATTTGGGATAATGGTCAGAAAATTGCAGGTACAAGGTCGTACTCCTTTCACCCCTATAGCCCAACTTACAAGGTAACAGATAAGGGAACTTTTTATGAAATAGAGGTGTTGAGAGGAATTGGAAAATTAGACGGAAATAATCTTACTGTAAGCTACCATGCTTTAATGTTTGAGGTAAGTAAAAATACTGGAGAAGTATCTTACAAAGGAATGGCAGATTCTGGATTCCCAAACACTGTTTATATAAGAGTTTCCTAAGTGTATCCACCAAATAGCTTGTTTAAACATGTTTTACAATATGTTTTCTTTTTTTCATCTATATCATAGATATCCTTAGAAATGTTCATTGCACATCCTGGAACTTTACAGTGGTCAAGACCAAGTGTGTGGCCAAGTTCATGCAATGCTTCTTTTAATGCCCTTTCCTTTATTAGAAAACTACTCTTGAAATGGTTCTCTAGAGGGGCTGTTGTAACAATGGCTATCTCGCCTCCAACTTCAGCCTCACCAAAAAGAGTTCCGGCAAATCCTGATCTGTATATCTCAAAATCTACCAATACGAGTACTTTCAGAAGAACTTCAGCTTTTCCAAATTTTTTGAGAGATTCTTCTCTTCTTTGTTTTCCAAATACAAATAAACTCTGTGTATTGTATTTCCCTACATGAGGAGTATATGCTGTTGGAGGTATTTTGTATATTGGAATACCTCCTGAATTTGAAACATTGTAATAGCAACTTGCATTTATTCCAAGCGTGTCCCACAAAAGGCTCTGTAGTTCTTTTTGAAAATCAATAAGAAACTTTTCATCAAAGTTTCCTGCAGCGGCTATTCTGATGTAGAGTTTATTATAAACCATTAATGTTCATTAACCATATGGCTTAAAAATCTTACTAAATTGTTCTAAACTCTTACACTAAACTATAAAAATGAATTTGTCTTTAAGCAATCTATGAAAAGATTCATTGTGTTTGAAGGCATTGATGCATCTGGAAAAGAAACACAAGCAAAATTACTCGCATCATTTCTTGAAAATAATGGATTTGAGGTACTACTGACTCATGAGCCAATATATGATGAACCAATAGGGAAAATCATAAAATCAAATCTTGAAAAAAAAATATCATTAGCATCTGAGACTGTCGCAATGCTTTATGCCGCTGACAGACACGAGCACTATCTTAAAATAAAGAATGCTCTAGATCAAAATAAAATTGTAATATCGGACAGATACAAATATTCCAACATGGCGTATCAAGGTGC